>NZ_JAWLDW010000020.1:21245-34248 GCF_041686455.1 Rhodohalobacter sp. | reverse complement strand
CACTGGCTCAATTGCATTATACTCGTCTGGATTTACATTGTGGCTCCGATTCTTACAGCTTGCCGATCGACGAAATTCGCTATACCTCTATCGAGCAAAACCATAAACTTACGGTAACGACCACAAATGTAACCCTTCAAATTGATCTTGAAGGGCAGAGTGCTCTTCAGTGGCAGCGCTACATTAGGAGGCTGCAAACGGGAGAAAAACCTGTAAAGAAACTGTAGTATGGAATCATGGAATTTAGAATTTACGGCCGGTCAATTTTTTATGGATTTTGCCTGGCTTGGAGCACTTCTTATCGCGGGTACTCTCTTAAGAAAGAAAATTCCAATTTTACAGAAGTATCTTCTTCCCGCAAACCTTCTGGGCGGTACAGTCGGGTTACTAATTGGAATGAACGGACTTGGCTGGATTGAGTTGACGTCCGATCGTTTGGGGGTATATGTCTACCATTTACTTGCACTTCTGTTTATAGCATTAGGATTGCGTGCTCCCAAAAAAAGATTAGGATTATCATCGGTTAAATTTGGCCTGATTTTCATTGCGGCTTACCTGGTTCAGGCAATTATCGGATTAACGATAGCTTTTATTTTGGTCTACTCGATTAAGCCCGAGCTGTTCGCCGGTATAGGACTTCTTGCTCCGCTATCGTTTGGTATGAATCCCGGTATTGCATTTTCCATCGGGCAAAACTGGGAGCAGTTTGGATTTCAGTTCGGAGGGATTGTTGGATTAACTTTTGCCGCTTTTGGGTTTTTAGCGGCCTATACAATTGGAATTTGGCTTGTAAGGGCGGGTATTAAAAATGGAGAGGCGATGTATGTAAAATCTGAAGACGGGCTCTCAGGAGATGTATTAACGGGCCTGGTGGAGAATCCTATTGCAAACTCAGATGAGAAAATAACTACCTCGCCCGAATCCATTGAATCATTTACATTTCATATTGGACTTATTGGATTCACATACATACTTACATTTGGTTCCTTAAAAATTTTGGAACTCGGACTTATTTGGATCGGCTCAGAGCAGGAGATAACAACCTTGTGGTCTTTTCATTTTATAGCAGCCGCTATATTGGCTATTGGAATTCGTAAAATATTTGACTCAACAAGGGTAAGTGCCTATATCGACGATACTACTATGACCCGGTGCTCAAACCTGTTTATGGATTTTATGATTGTTGCTTCCGTTGCTGCTATCAGTTTTGCTGTAGTCGCTGCGTATTGGCTGCCGCTGTTGAGTATCTCTGTTTTTGCGATTCTTGCAACATGGATGGTAGTACAGATGATGACAAAAAGTGCATTTAGGCAGTTCAGGCTCGAAAGATTTGCCGCTATATTCGGTAATATGACCGGTACACTTCAGTCCGGTTTGGTGCTACTCCGAATTCTCGACCCTACCATGAGGTCTCCGGTGAGCTTTAATTTAGTGTATGGAAGTGGATTGGCATTGGTCTTCGGATTTCCTCTTCTGATATTAATTAACGCCCCTGTGCACTATTTTTCTGACGTAAATCAGGGTTTTTTGGCGGTACTTTTTACGCTGATTATCTATCTGGTATTGATTACATTTTTCTGGCAGTATCTTAGCAAACCTAAAAAGACGAAAAATTAAATTCTTCAACCGGGTAAGTGATGAATGTTAGAGTCGGATTTATTTTGATACTGTGTCTAATCTTAATTTCGTGTAATAGAAACGATTACAAAAGAAGTGACTTACCGGCTCAGGAGGTTCAAGAGCTCATTCAAAATTTCAGAGGGGATATCGGGGTTTATGTTAAAGATTTGGTAACAGGTGCTGAGTTAGAGGTTAATGCCGATACGATCTTTCCAACAGCGAGTATGGTAAAAATTCCAATTCTGGTAAAGATCTTTGATAAAATTGAACAAGGAGAATTGGATTATCAGATGGAAATGAAGTATGGGCCAGAACCGGAATATGAATATTCAGGAGACATTATCAGTAACTTAATACCCGGAACAGAGGTGGCACTTTCAGAATTGATTCATCTGATGATGTCCACTTCAAACAATACAGCATCTCTATGGAATCAGTATTTGGCAGGTAAAGGCACGGAAATAAATAGTTGGCTGGAGAATAACGGATACGTTTTTACGAGAGTAAATTCACGCACGGAAGGGAGAGAGGAAGATTTTCAGGCCTATGGATGGGGGCAGACAACTCCCCGCGAAATAGCAGGACTAGTGGAAGGAATTTTTAAGGGTGAAGTGGTTAGCAAAACGGCATCTGAACAAATGTACAGAATTATGAGCCGTAATTTCTGGGATGGGGAAGCACTTTCACAATTACCGCCTACGGTAAATGTTGCGTCGAAGAATGGTGCTGTGAGAGCGTCAAGATCTGAGGTGTTGTTGGTGAATGCACCATCAGGTGATTATCTGTTTTCTGTAATTACAAAAAATCAGGGAGACACCGGCTATGAATATGATAATGAGGCTTGGGTTGTTATTCGGAAATTGTCATCACTTCTTTATAATCATTTTGAACCTCATTCAGAATGGACGCCTGATAAGGAACTAAAAAAATACCATCAATAAAAAAAAGCTGCGACTCTTTCGAATCACAGCTTTTTGAAAAATGGTTCTGAGTGATCTTTTATTCAACAATCAGTTTTCCGACCATTCCACCGGCATAGTGTCCGGGGAAAGTACAAATAAAGTCGTACTCACCGGGCTCTTCCGGTACAGTAAATGTAACGGTATCAGATTCTCCATCGCCTAACATTGCTGTTGAAGCAATTATATTATCTTCATAGTCTGGTGAGATATAATCGCTATCGCGAGCAGAAAGTGATTCTCTTGCAAATGCGTCAGTGTCTGTTCCCATTTCAACTAATACGAAGTTGTGAGACATTGCTGTTGGAGGCATTGAGCTTACAGTACGTAAATTAATTCTGATCTCTTCGCCTGGTGCAGCTTCAATGGCTTCAACGATAGCAAATTCACCTGTTGTACCATTAGTAACTACCCCTTCTTGCTCTCCCTCTACAGCAAACTTGAGGTCATCGGTACCAATCAAATCAATGGTTCGAACTCCATCATCCTGAGTAGCTTGTTCTTGTTCCGCCTCTTCCTGTTGTGTCTGTTCAGCAGTTTCTCCACCACCGCATGCTGCAAATGCAACAACGAATAGCAGTAAAAATGAGTTAATTAATAATTTTTTCATCTGAATATTTAGTTCTTTTTTGATTATTTGTTGGTTAGAATCATTTGTAAAACAATAATAAAATATAGAGCATTCGAAGATTAACTACGAATCCTTTAACAATCTTAAAATGTCATTTTTTACTTCATCGGCATTAAACTCACTTCCTGAATAATGTTTCCTTACGTTCCCGTCTCTGTCTATTAAAGTAACCCGGTCGGTATGGTCAATAAAGTAAACCGGCTTGTCCTCTTCCGAAAAACGTGTCGGAGTTTTAACCGTAATAATACTCAGAGTTTCCAGTAACGATTCAACCTCGGATTTACCACCGGTAAGAAGTTTCCAGTTACTTTGATCGAGGCTATAGTTATCAGCGTAATCTTTTAGGATCGCTGGTGTATCCCTTTCCGGATCAAACGAAACGCTGACTAGCATAAAGTCACCCTGATCGGGGAGTGCACGTTGAACATCCCTCATGTTGTATGTTATCATGGGACAGATATCAGGACAGTGCGTATAAACATACCCAACTAGCATTATATTTCCGTTGTATTCTTCGGGAAAAGAGACAGAGCTGCTATCCTGATCAACCAGCAGGAATTCATCATCACTCAAGGATTCTTTAACGGCTAAGCTATCGCAACTGGAGAAAGTGCTAAGCACAATCCCCGCCGCAATAGTTAGGCATATGTAGAAGAGAGTTCTTCTTGTAAACATTATTCAATTACCTCAGTGGTACCGGACTATCAGGTGAAAATGGCAATGATGTGTCATATGTAGTTGTAATAACATCATAAATCACCGGAGTATACGAAAGTACAATCAGAATGATAACCATAATAATGAATGGCTTGAAGTTTCTTAGCCATGTTGCAGGTTCATCGTGCAGTGGTTCTGAAATTGGGAATGTAACCAAGGCACCTTCTTCCGTTGACTCGCTTTTTGAAAATACTGTTGCAAAGAATGATACTAGGTATATAACAATACCAAGGAACATTATCGACCCGCCAATAACACTCATGTCTATGTAAGGAATCCAATCCGGTTGATATAAGACACTGTCTGGATTGGCATAAGAAGCCCCGGTATTGGTTCGGCGCGGCATCCCCTTAAGTCCGCCAATTTTTAGCCCATATGACATGATTAGCAGACCAATAGTATAGACATATGGAGATATTAATGCCCATCCTTTCAGTTTAATCTGTTTTCCAAGAAACTGTCCGACCAGGTATAAACTACCACCAAGGAAAGCTAAAAGTACAGGTCCGGCTACAGTGAGGTGAAAATGCCCCGGTATCCAGGCAGTATTATGGACCACTGTATTCATTGAATAAGAAGCGTTTATGATACCACCTATACCTCCAAAGATAAATATGATCAAACCTGTAATGAGGAATGAGAAGAACCACCTTTCTTTTTCGAAATAGGGTAATTTCCATATCCAGCCGAATAACCCTTTGCTGCCGCGTTGTTTTCCCGCATGTTCAAGTGATGCGGCAAGTGTAAATGCTGTTATTAAACTTGGTAGCGCAACTGCAAAAGTGAAGATACCGTGCAGCAATTTCCACTGTGAGCTGATGGCAGGGTCCATATACTGGTGGTGTGTACCAACCGGTATGGAGAATACGATGAAAAGCATAAAGACCAGTCGGCCGGCCATGTCAGAGTAAAGTTTGCCACCGGCCAATTTTGGCATAAATACATAGTACATAACATATGCAGGCAGTAACCAAAAATAGACAAGGGGATGGCCAAAGAACCAGAAAAGTGTTCTGGCCAGCATTATGTTTATTTCATCAACCAGGCCTAGAGACCATGGCAGAAGCATAAACAATATTTCTACGGCTACAGCGAGTGTTGCAATGAACCAAACAATAAATGTAGTAAACATTCCTACTACGGCAAGCGGGGTTTTTTTGCCCTTATTCTCGTGTCGCCATTCGAGGTACATGGGGACCCAGTTGAAAAATGCAACCCAAGAGCCAACTACCAACAGTGTAAGCCCAATGTAAAAGAGGGGATGTGCTTTAAGAGGGGGATAGAACGTATAGAGAACGGTGGCTTCGCCAATTAAAATAATAATTGCCGCTACTACCGATCCAACAAGCATCATGATACCCGATGCCCATGCAATTTTTGTGTTCAGTGGTTTTCGAAGGGAGTAAGATACAAGTGCATTACCAAGCGCTACAGCAAAAAATGTTGTAAAAACAATTGCGTTTAATACACCATGAAAAGTTAGTCCTTTGTAGTAGTCGCCTCCAACAAAGGGGTCACTTTGAATAATTCCTGCCCTAAACAGAGTTTGCATCAGCCCGCCATAAATCCCGATAAAAAGCAGGACCATAGGTATGATGATAAGGGTAGCATTCAGGTACTTGGATGATTTGGTAAATCTGAATGAGTAATCGCTCATTATAATTTGCCTCCTATGGATTCATTTTCATCATCATTTTCTTCAATTACAAATCGGCCGGCCATAGTGTGGTGAGCGGCACCGCAAAATTCGTGACAGGCAAAAAAGTACTCACCGGGTTCATCAAATTTTACCCGAATATAATTGATAGCTCCCGGCACGGCCATGAGATTTACATTCTTCCTCTCAACCTTGAATCCATGAATGATGTCCTGTGATGTAACATAAAGATCTACAGTTGAACCTGCGGGAAGCCGAATTGTAGAAGGCTGAAAAGCCCACATTCTGGCTACCATATGAAGTTCGTATACGTCATCACTTGTCTGAAACAGTGTGTCTGATGTAAATGGATCCATATCTGTAATACAGGTTGGAACATCTACGTCTTCTGCAACAGCCGCGTACATGATTGCCCCAAAGAAAACAATCAGTAAGAGCCCGCTAAGCGAGAGTGCTAATTTTTCTGATTTATCCATTGTTTATATCCTCCCCATTAGTTCAAAGTAAAGTGAAAACCATACTACTGAGAAAAATACTATCAAAACAATGAAAAATGCTAAAGCTCCTTTCGGAGTGAATTCCTCATCATGATTTGTCTCCTCATTCCCCATGTTGTCTCCGTGTTAGAATGTTAAAAATTTCAAAATTGAAAGTAAGAGAATTAATGTGTTAAAGTAAAAAGACAAGCTTGTCCAATAATTAAATAATTGAAATTTTTTCATAAATAAAAAAAGTCTCCCGGTTTTTAATTGAGAGACTTTAAAAAAAGGACTTTCTATTTAATTATATCCTACTGATAGACAAGTGATACGCTACCCCCTGATGTGCGGGCAACCAATAGTGGTCCGCCGTTACCTACACGCCCGGATATAGAATTACGTTCTGATTGGCCGGTAAAATTGCGAAGCTCAGTGTTTACACGAAATCCACTTAGTTCCATATTAAAATGATCGGATTGGGGTAAAGTGATATTAATATTTCCGCCGCTTGTTCGCAGTTCAATATCATCCGAAAATTTTTCCAGATCTGCTCTGATTGATCCTCCGCTGGTGCGTGCGGATAGCTTGCCGCCACTGTCACTGATTCGAATGGATCCTCCGGAAGTAGATAGTTCAGAAGTTCCAAATACCTCATCGATATTTAAAGAGCCGCCACTGGTGCTTGCTGATATAATACCGTCCAGATTTTTGAGAAAAATACTGCCACCCGAGGTGCGAAGGGCAATATTCCCGGTAAGGTCTTTTGCGTTCACACTTCCGCCGCTTGTCCTCATGTTTACATTGTTGTGAATATTTTCGACCCTGAGACTGCCTCCGCTTGTATTTCCTTCTACCGTAGAGTTCATAGGAGTGTGAACCTCAAATGAAATGGAGATGTTGTTATTTCTGAAAAAACCTGTAAAGCCACTTTTGCGTTTAACTGATGCGGTAACACGATTTCCGAATTTGGAAATGTCTATTTCAAAATCAGAAAGATCATGATCTGAGGGGAGTAGAAAGTTATTCCCTCGTTTTACGTACATAACGACTTTTACCTCGTTTTCATCATGCCCTAAAACGGATATAAAACCTCCAGAGGTGGATATATCAAGTTCAGGCAGATCATTTGAATTGAAAACTTCAACCCTGTATGCATCTTGTTCACTTTGTGCAAAAGCAGCAGAAAGTGAACAGAAAAGCAGCATTACAAGAGTTAGGAGAAGATGAGTAATTTTTCGAGTCATATGATTGTCCGTTAAAAAATTCCGAGAATAAGTAGGAGTAATAAAATGGGACTGATTAAAAATTTAGTTAATAGAGCTGTTTTTGATCGAGCGATAAAATGGTTTTCATCTTTTCTTGATTTATGTTCAATGTTAATTTTTGTTACGGAAACGGAATTGATGATGTTTCAAAATCATAGAAAAAGATTGGTGAATCAGAGAATTCCTGATGTTTGTGTTTATTCATTTCGTTATAATAAGAACCGATTTTCTACCATAATAAAAAGACATGAAATTACCTTTTGTATTTGCAAAGCGATTTGTTGCCGGAGAGACGTTCGAGTCGACGGTTCCTAAGATTAAGGCACTTAATAAGAAAGGAATTAAAGTAACACTCGATCTTCTTGGGGAGAACGTAAAGAAGAAAACAACTGCTGATGATACCGTTAAGGAGTACATCAGGCTGTTAAATGACATTCATGAAGCGGGGCTAAAAAGTACCATATCGATAAAACTGACCATGCTTGGTTTGGATATTGACAGTGAGTACTGCAGAGATAATCTCTACTTGTTACTGGATGAAGCCAAAAGGCTGGACTCGTTTGTCCGAATCGATATGGAAGGGTCGGACTACACTCAACAAACGATTGATATCTATAAAGAAGCATTTAAGCAGTATGGAAAACATGTAGGGATTGTTATCCAGGCATACCTGCACAGAACCAAAGAGGATATTGCAGACATTGCCGAACTGGGGGCTGATGTGCGGCTTTGCAAAGGAGCTTATGGTGAACCGGAGAGAGTAGCACTTCAAAATATGCCGGCTATCCGAGAGGCTTTTAAAGAGTATACAAAAGTACTACTGGAGAAAACGACCTTTCCGCGAATTGCCACCCACGATGATGAATTGATTGAATGGGTAAAAGAGTACACCGAAGAGAAAAAGATTGGCCAAGCACGTTATGAATTTCAGATGCTCTATGGTCTTCGTGAAGAAACTATGGAACAGCTCACTAAAGATGGATACAATACGCGGGTTTATGTACCATATGGTACCATGTGGTTCCCTTATTTTAAACGCCGTCTGATGGAAAGGAAGGAAAATATCTTTTTTGTGCTGAGTACAATGTTTAAGAAGTAGTTATTATCCAAAGTACGACTCCAACCCTTGCAACAAAAGGATATAAAATAGGCAGTATATAAGCTCTGCCTTTTTTATTCTGAGTTTAAAAAATTTGAGTGAACGTGTTAATCACTTACAGCTGTTTCCTGAACAGCCTTCGCTACAGCTTCAGCAACTCCTTCATCAAACGGTCCCGGTATGATTTTATCTTCATTCGGCTTCTTAACAACTTCAGCAATAGCATATGCGGCGGCGATGTACATGTTGTTGGTCAGTTTTGATGCCCGGGCATCCAGCAAACCTCTGAAGATTCCCGGGAAGGCCAGTACATTGTTGATCTGATTAGGAAAATCTGAACGTCCGGTGGCAACTATTCTGGCGCCGGCTTGAACAGCCTCTGCAGGCATGATCTCAGGAATGGGGTTTGCCATGGCGAATATGATAGGATCGCTGTTCATTGATCGGACCATATCGGCTGATAGCACTCCGGGCACTGATACTCCAATAAATACATCCGTATTCTTTACGGCATCACTTAAGTCACCCTGGATTTGTTTTTCGTTTGTGATTTTTGCTGCTTCCTCTTTCACACTGGTCAAACCTCCACGATCTTTGTTAATTATGCCCCGGCTGTCGCACATGATAATCTGCTTTACTCCAACTTCTTTTAGTAAATAGATAATAGCCATTCCTGCTGCTCCTGCACCGTTGATCACCACTTTCAAGTCTTCAAACTTTTTACCCGTTACCTTAAGTGCGTTGATGATTCCGGCGAGTGTTACTACCGCTGTCCCGTGCTGATCGTCGTGCATAACAGGAATACTCAACTCTTCTTTAAGCCGCTTTTCTATTTCGAAGCAGCGCGGAGCAGAGATGTCTTCAAGATTGATTCCACCAAAGGTCGGTGCAATCATCTTTACCGATGCGATGATTTCCTCTGTGTTTTGCGATGAGAGAACAATAGGCACAGCATCTACATCAGCGAATTTTTTAAATAGGACGGCCTTTCCTTCCATTACCGGCATAGAAGCCTCCGGGCCAATATTGCCTAGGCCTAAAACAGCAGATCCGTCACTTACTACAGCTACAGTGTTTTGTTTAGATGTGTAATCATATGCCAATTCCCTGTTTTCTGAAATATCAAGGCAAGGCTGAGCAACCCCGGGGGTGTATGCAATACTTAAATCTTCCTGTGTTTCGAGCGGCATTTTGGAGTGTATGGCAACCTTTCCACCATACTTTTTATGGGCTTCAACTGATTTTTTCCCGTAGTCTTTTGTTTTATATGTCATAATATTTCTGCCTGTATAGGACAGTTAAAGTCTGTTTTTTGAAAGTTAGGTTGTGTTATTTTTTAATGAATGAGTTTGAGATTTATCCTTTCACAGAAAATGAGCCCCTCCGGTTACTCCGTACTCCACCCGAGGGGCGAATCTTTCATTAGTTATTACTGCTCATTTCCCAAACGTTGTTCGTTCTGTCAACATCGGCCATTCTTCCGGAAGGGTCTATTTCGACTTTGGTGATCTCGTCTGCCGATCTATCAATAGACAACTCATACTCAGGGAACACCCACGGCCAGTCTTCAGCCACAACACGTTCAACTTCCTGGAACTCATTCTCTTTCTGTCCCCACATGATTCTCAAGGGAATGTAGTAATGTTTGATAGAGCCGTCGGTGAATTCAATTTCCACATCCAGCGGCATCGGCATTACCCCATTTTTCGCCAGTGTGATATTGGCGGTACCATTTTTATCAGCTACAGATTTTACTGAGTAATCGATTGTGTGTGTTGTTTCTACCCAATATTCGTAATACCAGTCGAGAACCATATCACTTTCACGCTCAGCAATTCGAATAAAGTCGTATCCTGTTGGATGTTTGAATTTCCACTCCTCATAAAATCGATTGAGAGATCGTTTCAATGCATCATCTCCAATCACATATCCGAGTTGATGCAAAAAAATGGCACCTTTGGTGTAACTTGCCAATCCATAAGCTGAATTTGTTACGTAATGATCGGCATGAATGTGCATAGGTTCCTCCATTCCGGATTGAGCCATTCGAACGTAGCCATTGTACCTTGAGAGCATCGGATCTCCTTCTCCGTTATTAAAGAGGTGATTTGTGATAAATGCAGATGCGTAGCTAGTAAATCCTTCATCTATCCATTGATCACGGGTTTCATTGTTTGCAACCGCTCCCTCGTACCATGCGTGCACAAACTCATGAACGGTTACACCAACCAGGCTCCTGAGGTTTCTGTTACCTGTAATCAGTGTGCCCATGGTGTACTCCATACCGCCATCACCACCCTGAATAACGACATATTCATCATAGGCGTAATCACCGTAGTTTTCGCTCATATACTGAAATGCTTTGACCGTGAGTTCAGGTAGAGCCTCCCAATTGGCGCGGAGGTCACTTTGACGTTCTTCCAGTGCATTTTCAGCAACCGGATCCGTTTGATAGAAAAACCTTAAAATTGGACCGTCAGGTACCTGGGCAGTGGTGTGAGTGTAGTCAGGATCAGCCGCCCACATCACATCATGAACATCTTCAGCTTGGAAATGCCACGTTAATTTCTCACCGTCGGGTCGGTTCACCTGCATATCGGCGGTTTCGTAGCCATAGCCAACTTTTTCGGGGTTTTGCAAGATGGACCCGGAAGCCACAACGTAATCACGGTCAATATGAATTTCTATATCAAATGTACCAAAAGGGGCATAAAACTCTCTCCCAATGTATGGGTTTGCGTGCCATCCCATCTCATCATAGGCGGCAATTTTGGGGAACCACTGCGACATTGAGTAACGAACTCCCTCAGCGTTGTCTCGACCAGAACGGCGGGTCTGAAGTGGAACCTGAGCCTCATGTTCCATTTCAAAAACTACACTTTCGCCGGGAGCAATCGGCTCGTTGAGGTGAACTTCCATTATGGTACCCTTCACAGTAAATTCTACTTCTTCTCCATTCTGTTTGATCCAATCAATTTCTTGATAGCCGATTTCAGTTTCATCGTAGCTAAAGATTCTGTCTCGCACTCGGCTATCCGGATCTGCTATCGTTCGAGATCGTTTGTCCATCATGCTGTTCGGCTGAAATGCATTGAAGAAAAGATGGTAAAACACACGATCAAGCGTATCAGGAGAGTTGTTGTGATACGTCAGTTTTTGCTGTCCCTGGTAGCGATTGGTTTCCACATCAAAATCGATGTCCATTTCATAATCTACGGCTTGCTGCCAGTTGCCTGCATTTTGTGCTGTACTGTCTGTTATCAGAAACGTAAAAAGCAGCAAAAAAGCTGCAATAAAAAATGAGAGTTTGTTTTTTAACATGATCGTATCAGTTTATGTGATAGGGTAGACGTTGGTTTGCGTTGCATTAAATTTAAAATTTTGTACGGCTGGCAAAAGCGCGGCTGAGTGTGGCTTCATCGATAAACTCGAGCTCAGTGCCCATCGGAATACCGTAAGCTATACGTGTTACATTTACATCGTAGTTGAGCAGTAATTTATTGATGTAGTAGGAGGTGGCTTCACCCTCCGCATCGGGATTAAGAGCGAGTATCACTTCATCAACCGGTTCATCATCATCGGTAAGGCGATCAAGGAGCTCTTTGATTCGGATATCATCCGGCCCGATGTTGTCCAGTGGTGAGATGGTCCCGCCAAGCACGTGATATCGGCCCCTGAACTCGTTTGTTTTTTCAATGATATAAACATCCTGAAATTCCTCAACAACACAGATGACTCCTGTTTTTCGCTTTTGGTTGCTGCAAATTGAACATGGATCTTCATCCGTGATGGTACCGCAAACGGAACAGCGTTTTACAGACTTTTTAAGCTGTACCAAAGAGTCGGCGAGAGTTAGTACGCGCTCGTCAGATTGTTTAAGGAGATGGATTGCAATTCGCTGAGCAGATTTCCGGCCCGTACCCGGCAATTTTGCAAGCTCTTCAATTGCGCGTTCTAATACTTCAGAGGTTATTTGCATCTGTTAAGATTGAGTGTGACAGATGAGCCGAAAATATAACGGCTCAATCTTATCTGGATTTAAAGCCCTAATTTACTCATGTCCATACCGGGAATACCGCCTCCGGGCATCATGTCTTTGTATACGTCCTGCATTTTTTGTTTTCCGGCTTCTTCAGCTTTTTCCAGGGCTTTATTCACACCTGCAACCACTAAATCTTCGAGCATCTCTTTATCCTCGGGATCAATTACATCCTTATCAATATCGATGCTGATCAATTCTCGTTTTCCATTGGCTTTTACTTTCACCATTCCGCCACCGGCGTCAGCTTCTACGGTAACTTCGCCAAGTTTTTCCTGGGCTTCCTTTACTTTTGCCTGCATGTCATTCAGTTTTCCGAACATATCGGCCATATTAAAATCACTCATATCAATATTGGTTTATAGTTGTTTAGGTTTGTCTGATTGATAACAAAAAAAGAAGTATAAATGTTTTCAGGTCTTTGGTGGAAGCTTAATCATATCAGTATTCTAATTCAGCTCCGAACAAGTTTACAATCTTTTTAAGATTTGGATCTTCTTTTTGAATCTCTTTAAAACGCTCATAAGGGCTTATGGA
>NZ_JAWLDW010000020.1:0-21145 GCF_041686455.1 Rhodohalobacter sp. | reverse complement strand
ATATCAGTATTCTAATTCAGCTCCGAACAAGTTTACAATCTTTTTAAGATTTGGATCTTCTTTTTGAATCTCTTTAAAACGCTCATAAGGGCTTATGGACTCCTTATTTTTGTCTTTAGCCTGCTCTACTGAACAAGAGAAGCGGATATAAGTTCCGCTCATTTTCTTGAATATGGAAGATAGCAACTGTTGATTTTCTTCCACCAGATTTGTTGCAAACTCATTGTCTACAGAAACAATCAGTGTTGTGCCTTTCAGTTCTTTTAATTTAAAGCGCAAAATCTGAAAGTAGAGCATTTGAGGTGCGTTCTCTTTAACATGATTCAAAAACTCTTTCCAGCAAGCCTCAATGTCATCCAGTGTTTGAATGCGTTGATTTGGATTAGTGGCTTCAGCTTTCTTTTCATGACGCTTGTCTCCTTTCTTTTTCTCCTGTCCGTTTGATGAGCTTATACCTTTTACGAATCCGAGTGAAGGTTTTATCGTTAAAAAATCATCATCCGGATCATCCGCTTCAACTTCCTCGGGTTTTTCTTCAACGATTGTTGATATTTCTGCACCGGCCGGTTGTGGAGCTTGCTCAAAATCCGGAATGTAGTTTGAGCTCTTAGAGGACTTAGAAGGCTGAATATTTTCCGGTTCCTGAGTTGGCTGGTTCTGTCTACTTTCTTTTTCTGACCCACCGTTCAAACTTTTATCGGAAGTTGACTCTGATCTACTTTGAGGATCAGAATCGGTGCTGTTTTGAACAGAAGGTTCACTCTTTACTTGACTACTGCCGTTTTTTTTTAACCGTTCCAGTCCGCTGATCAGTTGATTGATCTCTTTGGTTCGCCCCATGTGAATCAGCTTCAACATCAGGATTTCGAAGTGAATACGCGGCTGCTGAACATCTTTAATCTTGACCTGGGCTTCACTTACAAGGTGCAGCATTCTGATGAGCTCTTCGTCAGAAAATTGCTTGGCCGTTTCCCTGTACTTTTCTTTTGTCTCTTCAGTTGCCTCTACCAAATACATTTTATCTGACTGGTACGCCACATAAAGATTCCGAAGGTGCTCAGTTAGCGACACTAAAAATTCCTGAATGTCGACACCGTTTTTGATGAGGCGGTCGATCAGGTCAAGCCCGGTATTGGAGTCCTGCTTTTGAATGGCATCCGTGTATTCAAATAGTTGATCGTGCCCGACCACATTTAATGCCTGCAGCAGTTCTTCGTGTTTTATGGTGGTACCACAAAACGCAATCGCCTGATCCATCAGGCCAAGAGCATCACGAAGTGCGCCGTCAGCTTTCTTGGCAATAACGTGGAGCGACTCATCATCAATGATAATATCCTCGTCATCGCAGATGTTTTTCAGCCGCTGTACAATTTCATCAACACTGATTCTTTTAAAATCGAATCGCTGAACCCTGGATAAAATAGTGGGCAATACTTTATGCGGTTCGGTTGTAGCAAAAATGAAGATGGCATAAGAGGGAGGTTCTTCCAGCGTTTTAAGCAGAGCATTAAATGCCTGCTTACTCAGCATATGAACCTCATCAATAATGAATACCTTATAGCGGCCGTTCTGCGGAGGAATTCGAACTGTTTCTCTTAATTGATGTACATCTTCAACTTTGTTGTTGGAAGCAGCATCAATTTCTACAATATTCAGGGTTTGATTGAGTGACTCTCCATCAACAGAATTATCTATCTGATTTATTGTGCGGGCTAGTACCCTGGCCATTGTGGTTTTACCGACTCCGCGCGGTCCGCTAAACATATAGGCGTGAGAAATACGATTTTGCTTAATCGCATTTTTCAGCGTACTGCTTACATGATCTTGCGATACAATATCATCGAAAGATTGCGGTCTGTATTTTCGTGTGAGGGCGCGGTAATTATCAGCCATAAACAGTCGTTTTATATTTGAAATAAAGGTACAAAATTTGAGCCTTTTGTCGGAATATTATCCGTTAAAACTCGATATGAGATTGATCGTTAATAAATAAGGAGAAATATATGTGGCTAGATAGTTAATGGAAGCACTGGGAATTTCAAAAAATTGCCGGTGCCGATAGAATTTCTAAATCTTTAAGAGTGGTATTTTGAGTAAAATCCATTAATTTGTGCAGCCTTATGCGACAATCTTTTATATACAAACTTATATCAGCCGCAGCAATCGGTTTGCTGTTCCTCGCAAACCTTGCGAATGCTCAAGATCAAAAGGCTTATGAACGGGGTTTAGAAGAGCTGTATGGTGATAATATAACCAGGGCGCTGGATATTTGGTATAAGGCCTATGAAGAGCCGGGGGGAGTGGATGCCCGGATTGGCATAGAATACATTAAAGCTGTTACTGAAAGAGGGTTGCAAGAGTATTTTGATCAAGCCACGGAAGTTTATTACCGCGCATTGACAGATGGAACAGGGATGGATAGCCGGGTAGTTATACGTCGTGAAATAGACCGTATGAGGCCAATCATTGGAGAGGGAATTTATCGTCAGTGGACGAATTGGTGGAGCGACGAAAGTGGAAGACTGGGAATAGATATGCGGGGCTTCTGGATTCAGGCGGACCCAACGCCTGCCCGTGTTTCGAATGAGCGTTTAATTGAACACTGGCAGAGAATTGCCGAGGCACAACAACGCTTTTCCAAAAACAATAATACGGTTTACAATACTGATGACAGAGCTTTGGTTTATATTCGATATGGTGAACCGGACCGAACCAAGAGTGGGATTTTAACACTTCAAAGCCTGAACATTCGCAACTGGCTTCAAAATCAAGTGAATCCTTACAGCAGTAGTGAGCGAGCTGAAATGTCGGGTGAAGATGAGCATGAACGTGAGTTTGCATTGGATGTACAGATCAATCGATTGCAGGATGCTATCTATCAGTTCCACAGATATCCTGAATATGAGATTTGGTTTTACGAGGGAGTTACAGCCGGCAAGGCCAAACCTTTGATATACGTTTTTGGGACAGATGTGAATAGTGACGAATTTATTATGCAGGAAGGAATAAATAGTTTTATTCCTGAACGTGCATTTAATACTGAGCGAGACAGGCAGGGTGATGAACTGGAGTTTACCCGTGCAGGGCTTACGCCCGCACTAATGCTGCAGCTGCTTTATTATGAACAGCTGGCACAGGTTGATGATTATTTTCAGGATCGATTGAACAGGCTTCAGGAACAGGTTTTGGAGCAGGGCGGTCAAGCGTTCAGGGGCCTGGATATGGAATTCAGGGCTGAAAGTGTGGAAATGCTTAACCGCAGGACTACAAATGCCCCGGTCGAAAAATCAACGTATTCAGACCAAATTCCGAAAATTCCTTTAAATGTATATCAATATCGATTTTTGGACGAAGAGTCGAATCCAAAAATTATGACGTTTATAGAAAGTACGGCTCGCGAAGCCTTTCTAATAGATTACCACAGAAATCGCGGACGATATGATATCGAGGAGTCCGAGTTGAGAAACGGGAGAGATATCAGCGAGATTTTTAACTACTATGAGCTGAGACACGTTATCCAAACTTATGATGACTCCTGGAATGTGCGCGGTACAGAAAGTCATAATCCGCCATTAATCTTAGACCGGGGTGATAACAGAAGTCGGTCGCGCACAATTGTGGAAAAAGATCACGAAAGCAGAGCTTACCAAGCGGCATCAGCTGAACTTTTAAACTATAATCCGGAAACAAAAGCCGTTTACGTAACACCATTCAATCCGGCTTTGCGAGGATTAGGAAAGGAACAATTTCGCCAGCCCGCTCCTTTAGTTTCACATCCCGATTCACTGGAAATGGCCGACTTGATTCTGGGATATCAAAAAACTGAGCAGTTTACCGAGCCATTTTCATTCATTGTCGCCAACGATGGAGTCATTCCTTTTGAGGAGACACTTGTACTTCACTTTGAGGTGTATAACCTTGAACCGAGGGATGATGATTTCACACAATTTGAACTGACATATCGAATACATCCTGTAGATGAAGACGGAAATGTACTAACGGATCAAAGTGAATTTGTGCTTACCCTTAATTTTGTGAATGAGTACTCAAGAGTTGTGGAAGATTTGGAAATTGAAACCGCAGAGCTCTCACCCGGATTATATGATCTTCGCGTAAATGTTGAAGATGTAGTTACCGGTCAGCAAAAAAACAGGACCGTACGCTTCGAGGTGATTGAAGTAGAGTAAGTTATTTGTCTATTCGAGTCCTTCCCAATCCTGAGGTCGTTTTTCACCGGCTGTTATTTCCAAATCCAACCTGTTTTGCATGGGAGGTAACTGACAGGTTGTAAATAGATTATAAGAACAGGGAGGGTTGTAGATTTTATTGAAATCGATAATTGTATAATCACTTCCCTCTTCCGGGTAATCAATATAGATATATCGTCCGGCCTGATACGTTTCTGTTTGATTGGTCAAATCACCTGCAATCAAAAACATTTGGTCTGTTCCCTCCAGGGCGTCCAGTGTGAAGAGTTCTCCGTTTTTGATAAACTCAATTGTTCCGGGTGTTGGAGTGTCCACCAACTGCCCTAAAATATTGACGACAGAGATAGTTTCGCCATCCTCCGCAGGGATGAATTTGGCTTTTAAATGCCATTCAGGATTCAGAGGATATCGTTCAAAACCGGTAAACGCATCAACCTTTGGATTGTCTTTATTATACAGTCTTATACCGATCAGGTCTTCCCGTTTTATAACTAACCATTCGAGAGATCCATATTGAATGGAAAGGGCTTCTTCGCCATCAAAAATTTCTTTTTGCTTAAAGGACTCCCCCTCATGAATAAATTCAACTCCTTCGGTTGCTTGCAGTGTTACTTTTCCGTCAGCCAAAATAAACTCTCCGGCATATCCCGGCTTTGTGCCTTCAGGAAACGTGATATCTGTTTGATCATCGGTTCCAAATCTGTTTTCTCCTTCTTCAAGCCAGTACATGCCGGCAAGCCGCATCCATCCGGTGGGGTTGGTCAGGCTCTCCATGCGGCTCTGCTGCCATTCATTAAATTGTTCTCGATAGTCATCGGGCAGTGGAGCATCACCCAAATCGCTGCGCGAGCATGCACACATAAGGAGTAGAAGTGGAGCAATTTGTAGTAGTCTGATTATCATACTCTAAGAAAAGCTTTTCGTTGTGAAGAACCAATTTGGATCCGCCTGCATAATATTGTGAGTTGGATATAAAGTCACTGAATTTTGCAGCATTAAAAGTCCCTTCATTTCTAAGGTGGATAGACACTTTTTCCGGATTCTTATCCCAAACTCGTGTTAATATCGTTTACCTAAGAAACAGGAAGTTTTATGGTAAACGTTGTTCCCTCTCTCACTTTACTCGACACAGATATTGATCCTCCATGCAGTTCAATTATCTGCTTAGTTATGGAAAGGCCAAGGCCGGTAGTCGATTCCCCATGTAATCCTTCACGTTTGGCTTCGGTAAATTTGTCAAAAAGTGATGGAAGTTGTTCCGGTGGGATGCCGATCCCTGTATCGAAAATCTCTATTTGCAAAAAGTTGTTGTGCGAAATAACATGTAGAGTTACGTGACCATCCTTTGGAGTGAATTTCATTGCATTGCTTACGAGGTTATTGATCGCACGCGACATTTTCTCCTTGTTAAGCCGTATTTTTGGTAAATATTCTTTGATATCCAGCTGGAGGGAGATACCGTGTTCACCGGCTGTTGCCTGGAATGATGAGATGACAGAGGTTAAAAAAGTCTCGGGCTGTATTAGCTCTTTTTCTAACACGAAGTTGTCATCTTCCATAGTCGAAAGTTCCAAAAGCTCTCCTGCAAGTGAAAGAGCGCTCTCAAGGCGTTCGTTAGCCGCTTTAATCAATTTTATGTGCTCCTCGTTTTTAATCTCTTCTAAAAGAACACTATTTAGAGAAACTCCTGCCGATATCGGATTTCGAATATCATGCACAATTGTTGAAACCAGCCAGTTATTATCTTTAATCAATTTCCGAAGTTTTTTCTCAGTCTGTTTGCGCTTCGTTACATTGCGGCAAACGGCATATGTTTTTTCTAAACGTCCCTGGCAGTTGTAATGGTAATTAACATGGTCTTCTCTCCAAATGTAGGTGCCATCACCGGTTAAAGCCCGAAACTGATACGTTCCGGTATCTGCCCGTTCACTAATTTTTTGTTTAAACTTAATTCTAATCCTGGGTTTGTCATCTGGGTGAATAACCGGCCTGAGAGATCCTTTTGTTGCTTCCATATAGTCTTCAAACGTATCGTAACGCATTAATCGTAAGAAACCGGGCGAAGCAAATGTTGTTACCTCTTTCTCGATGATGATAATACCATCGGATGAGTTCTTAGCCATCAGCTCATACTTTTGCTGAGTTTCGGCAAGCTTCCGTTCTGTTTCTATGTGATCTGTTATGTCCTGAACAGTGCCAAATATGGATTTTATGATAGGATTGTCCTGCTCCGACTGCCCGATACATCGTACCCACTTTGTATGGTTTTTGCTGCACACAATTTGAAATATGCCGGATTGGGGCTCACCGGTTTCAACTATTTTTTCAAGACAAGATGCATACTTTTTTCTATCGTGATCTGACGCGAACCTGTGCATCAGTTCTGATACATCGGTAAGCCTGCCGGTTTCAACTTCAAAAATCTCACGGGCGTTTTCACTCAGCTGAAAAGTGGAAAGATTTTGGTTGTAAGTCCATACTCCAAGCTTGGCTGTAGCCAGCGCGCGATCCAGTAAATCGTGATGTTCGATCATGTTGTATAACTCTTGAAAATAGTGAGAAGTAGTGCTGAATAGTATTGAGCCGTAATAAACTAAGACAATTTCCCATCTTAACCGGAGAATTGGAAAAGCGTAATATTTTGAAAGCCCAATTATCTAAGTGGCGATAATTATCTGTTTTCTTTGAGTGATCAGTGGCTTTCTGCAGCTTTTAAAAAATGACTTTGCTACAATCAGAAATATCTAATATTCTGCTTTACAAATAGTGAGCATTAATCATACCCATTTCATTTATGTCTACCCGATATCTGATACTTTATCTGCTTCTTTTATCCTTGAATTTGACAACAACAGCTTGCAGCACAGTTGATCAATCCGGTGATATAACCATTATTACAAATGCATCAATTATTGACGGAACCGCCGCTGATCGGTTCGATGGAGATGTTCTGATCCGGAATGGTATCATCGAAAAAATTGGAAGTATAGAAGTTGAGCACTATGAAAACGCTACTGTGATTGACGCAGCCGGCAGGGTGGTTGCTCCGGGTTTTATTGATTTGCATTCACATGGAGATCCATTGGAAACTCCGGATTTCGAAAATTTTCTGTCAATGGGCGTAACTTCGATCAGTCTCGGACAGGATGGGCGAAGTGCTGTTGTAGAGGATGTAGATAGCTGGATGAGCAGTGTAGATGAGGTTGGAACCGGACCAAACATCCTTCATTTTAAAGGACATGGGACGCTTCGTCAACTTTCGGATTCACCTCAAGAACCGGATCTCCCGGAGAATAATCTGAATGAAATGGTTGAGCTGCTTCGGTCCTCAATGGAAGCCGGCTCGTTTGGAATGACAACGGGCCTGGAGTACCAGTTTGGAAGATATACCACAATGGATGAACTGGCAGCACTGGCCGAAGTAGTTACAGAATTTGATGGTGTGGTTATGAGTCATGTACGTAATGAGGATGACGATCAGGTTGAAGAGTCCATCAGGGAATTGATTGAACAGGGTGAGAAATCCGGGGCAAAAGTTCACGTTTCACACATCAAAATCGTATACGGAAATGAACCTTCTCGAGCTGATGATGTGCTGCAGGTGATGAATGAAGCCCGTGAACGTGGAGCGGAAGTTACGGCAGATGTCTATCCTTACGCGGCAAGTTTTACGGGCATTAGTATTGTGTTTCCTGACTGGGCTACAGAGGGAGATTACGATCAGATTGTTGCCGACAGAAGAGAAGAGTTGGCTGAATATCTGAGAAATCGAGTAAATATGAGGAATGGCCCCGAGGCTACACTTTTTGGAACAGCTCCATGGGCAGGGATGACTCTGGCGGATGTTGCTGAAGAGTTGGATAAACCGTTCGAAGATGTGTTGATCGATGATATCGGGCCTGGTGGAGCAAGCGCGGCCTATTTTGTGATGAATGAAAACGTAATGCGAAGATTTTTGCAGGATCCTTTAGTTATGGTCAGTTCAGACGGCAGCCCGACGATGCGCCATCCGAGAGGGTATGGAAGCTTCGCCAAAATTATTCGAAAATATGTGGTTGAAGAAGAGCTGCTGACACTTGAGGAGGCCGTCTACAAAATGAGCGGGCAGTCGGCTGAGTTACTCGGTTTGAGTGATCCGGAAAAAGTGGATACCCCGCGTGGCCTGATCAAGGAAGGCTTCGCAGCTGATCTGGTAATTTTTGACCCTGAGCAGGTGAGAGATACCGCTGATTTTGAAACCCCTCACCAATTGGCAGAGGGATTTGACTGGGTGTTTGTAAACGGTGTGGCCGTAATTGAGGATGGTGAAAGAAGTGAAAGTCGTCCGGCTGGAGTAATCCGAAGAAAATAATACTTCGTCAGACCGCTTTCCGCGGTCAGACGAATTGGTGTCTGCTCAGACCTGTAAGCGTCTGTAGCAGAGCGAAAGTCCTGACAGCGTCGCATATCAATTAGAATCAACGCTTACTGGAATCCTTCGAGTGCTGTCGGATACGCTTTCAGGTTGAATAATCATCCGCTCATGAGAGGGGACGGGCAGTTGAGTGTATAGCGAAACTGGCAGAGGTGTGCTCGTTAGTTGGGTGCCTGCTGTCGGTTACATTAATACCCGGCTTCCCTATCCACTTTGTGCAGCAGCTCCATCCCTGAGAGCATCCGCTTGTAATTTTCCAGGATCAACTCGGCCGCCTCCTGGGGGTCGGTTACCGACGCAATATGTGGAGTAATCGTAATTCTATCCCGTCCCCAAAACGGATGCGATTCAGCTAGGGGTTCTTCTGAAAACACATCGAGTGTGGCGTGGTGAATCAGATCTGTGTCCAAGGCATAGATCAGGTCCTCCTCAACCAAATGCTCTCCCCTTGCAACATTGACTAAATAAGCCGGTTTTTTGAGCCCTTTGAAAAGATTGAGGTCTAATATGCCGTTTGTCTCAGGAGTTAATGGCAGCAGACAAATAACAATATTTGTTTGATTTAAAAATGCACCGAGTTCACCTTTTGCATAGCAGTTCACTCCATTAATTGTCTTTTTTGACCTGGCCCACCCGTTAACTGAAAAGCCATTCTTAACCAACATTCCGGCAACTTCCGATCCAATTTTTCCCAGACCCATCACGCCAACCGAGAGGGTACTTTTTTTAAGTGATTCTAAAGGTTTCCAAACTCCTTTTCGCTGTTGACTGATATAGTAATCCGTTTTACGGATAATGTTCAGAACGGCTGTTAGTACATAATCCGCCATCTGTCCGGATAGGGATGGAGCAACAATTCTGGTGAACTGAATGGATTTAGGAATGGTATCGTCACTTAATAGATGATCCACACCGGCGCCAAGAGAGGAAATCACTTTCAAATTGGGAAACTTCTCAAACAGATTGGCAGGATGTCGCCACGCAACGGCAAATTGCACTTTTTCGGGTTTACTGATGCCAGGCCAGACTTCTATATCCAGATTAGGATCGCGCTCGAGAAGAGCCTCTCTATACGGTTTTAAATTTCTGTTTTTTGAGACAAGAATCAGAGACATAAATCAGTTTGTGAATTCATTTTTCAGTGCCCTTCAAAATAGTAGAAATCTGCCGGATGTGTGTAGATATTTGCTGCGTGTAATTTGTAAAAGTGGAAGTGCTGCTATATGTGTGTAATGAAGCTCAGAAATTGAAAGTTAATCATTGCATTTTTAATGAAACTATTGATTAATCAGACCTAAAACCAAGCGAGGCAAGAGTATAGATATTTCTAAATAATTGGACTAAATATTGTTATTTAACATTAATCACACATATATTAGATATGTGTAAACCAAAATACTTACTCCATGAAAGCAGCTATCGCCTATCCCAAAATTTTAAAAAAAGAACCTCAACCTGCAGGATTGAGTCAAACCGGATTCCCCTCACCGGCAACCGATCATCTGGAGAGCCGGCTCAATTTGCATGAACATATCGTTAAGCACCCTGCTTCCACATTTTTCAGCAGGGTTGAAGGGGAGTCGAACAGTGCACTCGGTGTAAATAACGGCGATATATTGGTGGTTGACCGGTCCCAGGCTCCCAAGAATAATTCGTTGGTTCTGGCTGTAATAGATGGAGAAATTACCATCTGTAGAGTCGAGAGTCGTTTCAATGAGTGGTACCTGGTACTTGGTGATGGCAGTTATCATCCGGTCAATTTTAATGATGAAACGGTGGTGTGGGGTAAAGTGACGCATGTAATACATGCTGTGTAGTGAACCAACTGATTTTGATTTATGCCCTCAGCTTTTGCACTGATCGATTGCAACAATTTTTATGCCTCCTGTGAAAGGGTTTTTGACCCATCTCTTAGAAACCGGCCGATTGTCATCCTGTCAAATAATGATGGTTGTGTGATTGCACGGTCTAACGAAGCCAAGCAGTGCGGAGTTGATATGGGAGTGCCTGAATTTAAAGTTCGTTCGCAGGTAAAACATCACAATATTGCAGTTCGCTCTTCTAACTATGCTCTTTACGGTGACATGAGTCGCAGGGTGATGGAAACTATTCAAACCGTGACGCCCAATATGGAGGTCTATAGTATTGACGAAGCTTTTGCGGAAATTTCTGGACGTAACCAGCAAGAGATTATTGAGAAAGGCCTGGAGATCAAAAGGAAAGTGATACAGTGGACGGGGATTCCGGTTTCAGTTGGATTAGCACGGACCAAAACACTTGCAAAACTGGCTAATGAAGCGGCGAAATCGAATATAAAATGGGGAGGTGTGATGGCTCTTCGCTCAAAGCGAGATCACCGGAATTTATTGAAAAGCACTGAGGTAGATGACATATGGGGAGTTGGGAAGAATTATTCAAAAACACTTCAGAAGTATGGTGTTTATACCGCGTGGGATTTGATTCAACAGCCCGACTCCTGGATTCGCAGCAAGACGAAAGTGACCGGTTTGCGAACGGCGTGGGAGCTGCGTGGTCATTCCTGTCTTGAAATTGAGCACGCCCTTGATCAGCGGAAGGGAATTTTGAGTTCAAGATCATTTGGCCGCCCGGTATATGATTTAAACAATTTGATTGAAGCTGTTTCATCGTTTACAGAACGAGCTTCAGAAAAATTGAGAAATCAAGAAAGTTTGTGCGGGATGATCACGGTAACTCTTGTGACTGATAAATATTCAAACCCGGAATTGCCCTACAAATTTGGGTTAAGGGTTGATCTCGAAACACCTACTGCAGATGTAACGACATTAATTTCATTAGCAAGGCAGTGCGCTATTCAGCTCTTTGAGAATGGACGGAAATATAAGAAAGCTAGGGTGATGCTTACCGGTCTGGTGCCGGAAACCGAGATTCAAACCTCCCTTTTTTCAAAGGCTGACTACTCAAACAAGAAAAAATCACTGATGGAGAGTTTAGATCATATCAATTCTAAATTCGGAAAACGAACGCTTCATTCGGCTTCCACCGGAATCGACCAGCCCTGGCAGATGAAGCAACAGTTTCTGAGCCCGAAATATACTACCAGTTGGGATGAAATTTTAACCGTACACGCTTAGCATATTCTTATCTGAAACGATATGTTAATCGTGCATATGGAAATATTTGCCATCTTTTCTGATTGAAGGTGTCAAGTTTTTTGAGGTCACCTCTGTAGCGTATTCTTGTTTCCGCAGATAGTCTGGAGTTGAATACATACTGATGACGAACTTCCAGCAGAAAAATGTTATTCCAATAATCTGACGACGTGAGCAGAGATGGCTCAAGAGTGGCTGCGATAAAACCAAGATGATGGTTTGGGAACAGATTTCTGACACTTACATTGCTCTGGAAACCAAAACCGCCTGCCTTATCCCCGTTCATGTTTGTGAATCCAACCATCTCTTTTTCAGGCCTGTTGAAGCTGTACGCAAATTCCCCGCCCCATTGAAGTTCACGACCGTTTTTAATATCCCAGGATAGTCTGCTCTTTAGAGAGGTCGCAAGATAATCTATTCGATTCCCGGAGGAGTTTTCTATCAGTGCTTCAGGCGAGTAGTTGATATCCAGGGTAACGTACTCGATGGCTCTGTTTTCTATTGAACGAGTTACAGATGTAAATAAAGTAACCGGAGAATCATCTGTCGTAATTTGAATCGGTGATCTGAAGACGTTCGTTGGCGGATTATGATAGTGGTATTGCAAAATAAAATCGGCACTCCATTGCTGAGCCGGCTTCAATCTAAGTAATATCCCGTCTGTCCATGCTACGTCCGTGTTCGGACTGTCGTGTCGCTGAATACTATTTGATATGACTCCGGGGACACTATAACTGGTTTGAAAACGACCCACTCGAAAAGAGAAGTAGTCACTTGCATCAACATTGATATACGCCTCGTCTAAAGCTCCCTCGCCCATTTTCAGGCCACCGTTTCCGGGAGCTGATGTGTGCAGTGCAGGATCCAGATCGATATCTCTGCTATTCATTCTGAACGCGTAGCGTGCCCGCAGATAGACATTTTCGTGAATATTAAACCTTAAACCGGTCCGGCTTCGCAAGCGCATTTCATGAACGTTTAAGCTAGAGCCATCGCGCTGTTCACCCATCTGACTAAAATAACCAAATCGTACATCTCCAATGAGAAATAGATTTTCATTTTTATCAATTGCAATTTGAGCATCCGCATTAGTAAAAAAACCTTGAGCGGTTACTAAAACAGAAAGAGCTATCAGAAAAGCAGCTGTTTGAGTGTATAGTCGTTTCATATCTCGATCTTTTATTTAAGCTTCATTGTAAATTACAAAGGAAATGTGAAACAGATAAAAAGATCTTCAATTCTGTATTTCTTTTGTGCCGTTAAGTTTCTATCAATTATTCATTTTTTACATCTTCGATTGTTAGATTCCATTATCAACTAAAATTTAATCCGAATTCGATGCTAAACCATTTACTACAGAAATCTAAATATCTTTTTCTTCTTCCTGTGCTACTCTCCTTTATTGTTCTCAGTCAGACTGTTAAGGCTCAGGGTCAGTTTACATTTGAGGATGTAATGAAATTCGAAGACATCAAATCACCAGCCATTTCTGATGATGGGAACTGGGTAGTATATGGTGTCTGGCCTGAGATTGGCGATGGTGAAGTGGTGGTGAAAAGCGCGGACGGTCGCCAGGAGTTTACAATTGAGCGAGGTTCAAGTCCTCAAATCAGCTCTGATGGAAAATGGGTTGGGGCTCTTGTTCAGCCTCCGTACATCGAGGCGCAAAATGCTGATAATAATGGCCCTAAACAGGGTTTGGCACTACTGAATACGTCTTCAGGAGAGACAATGGAGTTTGAAGAAGTACGAAGTTTCTCTTTCTCGAATGATGGTCGTTGGGTAAGGATCAATCACCATCAAACTGAAGAGGTGAGCAAAGGCGAGTTTGAAAACTCTGAAATTGGCTTGCCGGTGCAAGTTTTGAATCTGGAGAATAATCGAGAGCAGATGTTGCCGTTTGTGAACGAGGCAGCAATGGACAGTACTTCGTCCTATTTAGCCTATTCCGTTGTGGATACATCAGGTCAGGGGAATGGATTGTATATTCTGGATCTGAAATCGGCAGACGCAGGAGTTCAGAAAATAGCCGGAATTGAAAATTCATTCTATTCAAATCTTACATGGGATGACAGTGAATCCGTTCTGGCATTTACAGAAAGTACATTTGATCCGGAATTTGAATTCTATCCTTCAGATGCATCCATTCAAACCTGGACGGCAGCAAATGGAGAACTAGAAACTCATCTGAAACCTGATGATGTGGAAGATGGTTTCAGATTGAGGTCGAATAACAACCTCACCTGGACAAACGATGGTAATCGTCTTTTTTATGGTGTGATGGATGCCGAGATGGTTGCACTCGACGAACAAAAAGAGGAGGCGGACTCTGTGACTACAGAAAATCTGTACGACATTGACCGAATTCTTAAAGATATTGAAGGCAAAGTGTGGCATTGGGATGATCCACAAATCAAAACCCAGGAGAAGGTAACCTGGGAAAGAACCAAAAATCACCTTTTTACAGCGGTATATCATGTAGATTCCGGAAGATCAGTTCAGCTCGCCAATAAAGAAATTCCTGATGTAGGACCGGTTCATCATCCGGGTAAGGCATTGGGATCATCTGATCTGCCTTATCAAAAACTGCGAACGTGGGATGGTACTTATCGGGATTACTATCTGGTTGATTTGCAATCAGGTGAAGCGGAACAGTTTCTGGAGCAGCAGCGATTTGGCGCGTCATTATCACCGAACGGGCAGTATGCAGCCTGGTTTGACGGTGATGACTGGCATCTGAAGCATACCGAAAACGGTTCAACAAGAAATCTTACGGCAGATATTGAAACACCTTTCTTTGATGAGGATAACGATCGTCCACAGCCATCCGGTTCATACGGTATCGCCGGCTGGACCGATAACGACCGTGCAGTTTTGATCAATGACAAATACGATATTTGGCAATTTGATGCTCAATCCGGTGAATCGATTAGAATTACTGAAGGGCGCGAGGAGAATCGGATTTTAAGAATCCGCGATCTGAATCCGGATACGGAGACGTTTGCGCGAAATGAGCGATTGCTTCTTACCATGTTCCACGACTGGAATAAGAGCTACGGATTTTATGAAGCGCGTGTTGGCCGAACCGGTACCGATCAAATCATGGAAGATGATAAACGTTTCAACATTGTGGCTCTTGCAGAAGATGATGACGCAATTCTGTTCACGCAGGAAACCTATCAGGAATATCCAAATTTGTGGGTGGTTTCAGATCGCAGATTTCGTAATCCGACCAAAGTATCGAATCTGCATGAAGATCTGCTGGACCGATTTGCCTGGGGAGAAGCGGAGTTGATTGACTGGCTGAATATGGATGGTGATACCGTTCAGGGAATTTTAATCTACCCGGGTGATTACGATCCGGATAAAAAATATCCTGTGTTTATTTACTACTACGAACGCTATTCACAGCGATTGCATAATTTCAATACACCCGTAACCAATCACAGGCCAAACCTTGCTCAGTATGCAAGCGACGGTTACGCTGTTTTTCTGCCTGATATCTGGTTCGATGTTCCCATACCGGGATATTCTGCAACCAAAAATCTGGTTCCTGGAGTACAAAAGCTTATCGAGATGGGAGTAGCTGACCCGGATGCAATTGGACTGCACGGACATTCATGGAGTGGTTACCTGACAGCTCAAGTCGTAACTCAAACGGATATTTTTGCTGCTGCCGTTGCAGGTGCTCCGGTAGGCAACATGACCAGTGCGTACAGCGGTATCCGATGGGGTTCAGGCCTTGCAAGACAGTTTCAGTACGAGCAGACTCAGAGTCGGCTGGGTGTGAGTATGTGGGAGAATTTAGCGCCTTACATCGAAAATTCACCGGTTTTCTTTGCCGATCGAATCAATACGCCTATTATGATTCAGCACGGAGATGCCGATGAAGCCGTACCGTGGTATCAGTCCATCGAGCTTTATCTGGCACTGCGTCGTAACGGTAAAGAATCCGTTTTTCTACACTACTACGACGAACCGCACCATCTGCGGAAAATGGCTAACCGGCTGGATTATGCAATCAAAATGAAGGAATACATGGATCACTACCTGAAGGGTGATCCGGCACCGGCGTGGATAACGGATGGAGTTCCCTACCGAGGTGAATAAATTTTTAAAAACCTCCGGATCTAAAAATTCGGAGGTTTTTTTGTTTTAACGGGCGATTTAATTTTCATGTTGAATGAATAGAAATATCTGCTTGTTACAATCAATAGCAATAATTTGAAAGAAAAATGGGTCAAAAAAAATGGAATGGAATGTCTATTTAGCCGGTGAAATTCATTCAGACTGGCGCGAAGAAATCAAGGATGGAGTTGCG
This sequence comes from Rhodohalobacter sp., assembly GCF_041686455.1. NCBI lineage: Bacteria > Pseudomonadati > Balneolota > Balneolia > Balneolales > Balneolaceae > Rhodohalobacter > Rhodohalobacter sp. Next base: position 5,071 of record NZ_JAWLDW010000020.1, on the reverse strand, counting down.
AACGAAAATCTGCCTGTAGAACTATCGACTCCTGTTACGGATCACCCTGCATCGGATAATGTGGGAGTGGATGTGTTGGGTGAAGAGGAGAAGGATTTCTGGAAAGATCACAAAGGCGGAATGATTAATGCCATTCGCACCAGAACTTTAATTGAACAGTCTGATATAGTAGTAGTCAAATTTGGAGAGAAATATCGCCAATGGAATGCCGCATTTGACGCAGGGTACGCTTCAGCACTAGGGAAGAAGCTGATTGTAATGCATCCGGAAGAGCACACTCATGCTTTAAAAGAGGTTGATTCAGCGGCTCTGGCTGTTTGCCAAACTCCTCAGCAAGTTGTCGAAATTTTAAAGTACGTGACAGTTAAGGAGTGATCAGGAGTGATTGTCGGAAAGTCGGTGGAGAGTTTGTTCAGCCTGCCATAGGTGTCTCCTTTGGTGTGAAGACATTACCAGGAAAAGATCCGTAAGGGACATACGAAGAAATTTAAAAACAGGGTGCCTGCCCTTTAATTTATCAATGTCAACAGCATTTGACTTTAACTCATTGAGTCGCTCTATTGCCATTTTATTGGTTTCACGTAGATCCATCGTTGTGGATTGCATCCCTGTTTCAGCTGAAGCCTTTGGGTACATTGGAGCAAGAGTTGGGATTTTGAGTTTGTAAGGCGGCTCCATAATTTTGATTATAATTACAGCGGGTAAACTAGGTTTAAATTGAGGGTTGGTTACCGTAATGTCTTTGCTGCCTTTTTGAATCTGGTCGATGCTTCTAATGTAGAGATTGTTAAATCTTCGTAGATGCTTAAAAATTTCGTTTGCACTCCAGGTGTTTGAATCCGGTTTAAGCAAAAAGAGATCTTCAGACGTTTGAGTAAGCTCATCAATGCACTGAAGAGCCTGAGTATATTCGGATATAATATCTCTATAACTGTACGATTTACCCATCTGATAGCCTCTCTTTTAATGCTTGCACCCTCTCATAAGATTCATCTATCTGACCTTCTTCGATCTCTCCTGACTCAATATGATTTAAAATGATTTGCACAGCTTTTGGGACAATATCGGGGTCATAAACAGAGTTGTTTCCAAAAACTAAAACATCAACTCCTGCGTTTATAGCTAACTTTATAGCTGCTTCGAGTCCGTAAAAGGATCGTATTGCTTCCATCTGCATATCATCTGAGAAAAGTACACCTTTAAATTTGAGTTGATCTCTCAGTAGATCAGTTTGTACGGCTTTTGAAAGAGTGGCAGGATGCTCCATGTCGAGATTTTCATTAAATACATGAGCTGTCATAATAGCAAATTTATGTTCGGACTTGATCAATTTTTGGTAGGGTTTTAGTTCAGATTCTTCCCATGTTTCTGTTACATCGGCCATACCCACATGAGAATCATTCCATGCGCTCCCGTGCCCCGGGAAGTGTTTGATGACCCCGGTAATGCCATGTTTTTCAAATTCATCCAAAAAAATGGAAGCATGCTTTGTTACTAAATTCGGGTTTTCACTAAAACTTCGGTCAATAGCTCCGATTACCGGATTTTGTGGATTTATGTTCAGGTCAACAACAGGGGCAAAATTTATGTTAAATCCGAGCTTTTCAAGTTGAGCGCTCATAGATGAAGCATAATAACGGGTTGAATCGGAATTATTGATTTCACCTATATATCCAGCAGATACATGCGGTTGAAAACTCCTTGTCGGTTTTAGCCTTGCCACACGGCCACCTTCCTGATCAACTGCAATGAGCAACTGCCTGTCAGAAATTTTCTGTAGCTGAGAGTTTAGATCCTGAACCTGTTCAAAAGAGTGAATATTTCTTTCAGGTGTAGATGTGGGTACGTCATAATCAAAGAGAATCACTCCGCCAAGATGATACTCAGTAAGGTCCCGAACAATATGATCAGAATCATCAACTGTGAATCCACGAAAACCAATCATCAGTATCTGACCAATTTTCTCTTCCAGAGAGGGATCTTGCTCTGCTACAGGTTGACTGCAGGAGCTGTTACAAAAAAAGATGAAAAAAATAGTAACAAGAGAAAGTTTTGTAAATTTCATTGCACTAATATGCCATGTTAGTATTTGATATTATTATTGATAAGTACTGAAAAATATTTGAGCGTATTACTGATATATTAAAACTTTTTAACCTTTTGTTTTGTAACAAACACGGGTCAATTAACTCTTGTAAGTGTAAGTCATGATATAGTAAATGAATATTCACATAAAAGCACTACGTAAGCAAACGGATAAGTACAGTACTTGGTGAGAAAAACCACTTAAATATTTAAATGATTTAGCAAAAGTCACCAAAGGGAAAATATTTGATATTTAAAGATAAAAAGATCACCCGGGTTAGTTTAGAAAATAGTGACGCGATACCGTTTTATGGTAAGTTGGCAGCCAGCAGAATAAAGATTAGCAATCAAATTTTCACAATTACGATCCATTTACAGATATGATTGAGAGCAATATAAATAATGAGCTTGAAAAAAAGATTGACCAGTATGTGGGGGGCAATCTTAATGAACAAGAAATTGACGAACTGTGGTCTGAAGTCATTTTTGACGACTACTACTACGACTATATGAAAACTGTTGCCAGTTTAAAAGGGTTGGCTGATGGAGAGAAAAAATCAAATATTCGTTTCCTTAACAGGAGTTCAACCCTTCAATGGTTAGCAGCTGCGGCAATCGTAATTATTGCTTCAGGCTTAATTTTATTCAATGTTTACGATGAACAGCAATATAATGTGCAGCCCATAAACTCTATCGAATTAGATTATTACAGATCAGCTGAAGGATTTACAGAGTCTACGGATGTAAGTGAAATTATTATGTCAGTTATTTCTGAAGCAAATCGAGGAAATATAGCCTCAGCAATCTCTATAGTAGAAAACAGTTTAAGTGAGATAAGCTCAAAAGAGGGTAAGGCTGAACTATTGGCTACCGCGGGTTCTATTTACTATAACGAAGGCATGTATTTAGAAGCCACAGAGTACTTTGAACGATCCCTCGATTATGAAATTGAAAATGTTATTATTCAAGAGCAAAATTATTGGTACCTGGGAAATGCCTACTTTCAGTTAAATCGAATTGAGGAGGCGAGAAACACATTAGAAAAAGCCTACCAGCTTAACGGAGCGTATAGCAGAGTTGCCGAGAGATATATACAGGCCCTGGCATCTGAGTAAGCTACTATTGCCGATTTTTTTATCAGCCCGAGTTCATTTGTGAGTTCGGGTTTTTTTATTGTTGACATTTTAAATGTCTATAGTGAATAAGATGAAAATAGCTGAGCATTTCCTGGAGACTAAAAAGTGAGAGGATAGGAGCGTTTAGTTGGAAAAAACCACTGCTGAAATTTAGTTCTTATGTGTAGCTGAGTTTAGGATATGAATTTGGGAAAAGTGTTTTCATTCTATGGAAAAGAACCGACTTCTCATGTTGCTAAATTCAATGACTTATATCGAACTTACGTCAATTTAATCGATAAAGCTCTTCGCCATTTAAAGGTAAGGAGGTGGCTCAGTCTCAACTAAGTTACAGGAAATTGTTTTCGTCGTCCTGTAACAACTAATCCTGCTACGAAAAGCATCGCCAAAAGAAGAGAGCCTGCAAACCAATTTTTATCTGTGACGATTGGTCTGTTATCTCCGTTTAAAATGTAAGGGCCCCAAAAGTGAGGATTTGCATTTCTATTTTTAATGAATTCTATCTTCGCAAGCTGAAGTGCTTTAGATTTTGTCTCTCCGTTATTTAAATGCTTATAAAACTCTTCAGCAAATTCTGCTGCATAATGATCGTTTACAGACCAGGAATTAAGTACCAGGCTATTTGCACCGGCGTAACGAAGGGCCCGGCTGATCCCCATCACTCCACTTCCTTGAAGGAAACGGTCGCCACCCGATTCGCAGGAGTTCAACATAATCAAATCATTTTGCAGGTTCAGCTCAAATAGCTCGTAAGCAAATAAACGTCCCGAAAGAACCTGATTTGAATTTTCTCCCTCATCAGCATAAAAATGAAGGGTGGAAAACAGCGGGTCATTTTCAGAAACTTCACTATGCGTTGCCATATGCAGAATACTGCTGTTACCGGCACTATTTCGGAATTCTTGAACTGTGGCGTTTTCGTTAATAAATGCTTTATTTTGATCTAATCGATTCAGTTTGTCACTGATATTTATGATTTCCTGTGGCGCTTTTGGCAGTGATACAAGATTTCTTGAGGTTGCATCATTTTGAAAATCATTTACTCCGAATCCTGAAAATCCATATTGATGATTATTTCTTTTTTGTCGCTCTGTTAAATCTTGAAGACTGTTAAGCATACGCACCTCCGCTTGTTCAATCAGATACTTCGCTGAACCGAAACTGTTTGGTGATTCAGGATAGTTTAAGGGAATGATTCCAAATGGAATCTGATGAAAATAACCATCTGCCATTACAATGATGGATTTTGTCTGATCTACAATTGAGTTAATATCTATCAACCGCCCAATATGATATAATTTTTCTAAATCTGTTTCTCCAAGAAGAATGGTTTCTAAAGCACTTTCAAAAAGTGTTCGGTTAGTCTCATCCAGACTAATTTTTTTAACTTCTAAATTTGATTGGTCGATGACAGATACGTACAGCTGATCACTTATTTCGGTCATATGAACCAGAGTCTCAGAAAAACCGAGTTGGCGTTGAACCGTTTGAAGGTTTATGGGTTGATCAAAAGATGTTTTTTCGGGTGACGATAGCAACTGTCGCTCAGCGGATAGTTTTGAGAGACGATTTTGGAGCTCAAGCCGGTCGCTATCACTTGCTACCAAAATCTGTCGTCGAATCCGGTCCATTTGCTTCGTTAGATTCTGAATAGTAGTAAGTGTCTCTTCACTCAATTGTGAAGAACGTACGAGAGGATTGTCGGTCAGTGTTGCATCGTTTATAGTCTTTATCCGATCAAAAAGAATCAGAGCATCGGCATACTGTTTGGTTTGAAGTAAATAATCAGCATACTTTTCAAACAAATAGAGATACTCATTTTCCACTGTCCAGTAACCTGATTCTGCTTC
>NZ_JAWLDW010000115.1:0-8405 GCF_041686455.1 Rhodohalobacter sp. | reverse complement strand
TCATGACTTCGGGCTATTTTGGACACTGCTTTTACATTTTCCATACTGACCGGTTGCCCGCCACCGGAATTGTTCGTCAGCGTTAGCATGATGACCGGAATATTTTCCCGCCCCACTTTCTTTATTGACTCCTTGAGCTTTTCAACGTTCATATTTCCTTTAAACGGATGGATGGTCAACGGCTGGCGTCCTTCATCAATCACCAGGTCTAAAGCCTCTGCTCCATTGTGTTCGATGTGGGCACGGGTGGTATCAAAATGTGTGTTACTGGGAATGATATCCCCTTTTTGGGCAATTGTTGTAAAGAGAATATTTTCAGCAGCCCTGCCCTGATGAGTTGGAATTACATGTTTAAAACCGGTGATATCCTGCACGGCACTTTCGAACCTGTAGAAGGATTCAGAACCGGCATACGATTCATCACTGCTGATCATACCGGCCCATTGCTGAGCAGACATTGCACCGGTTCCGCTATCGGTGAGCAGATCAATAACTACATCTTTTGCTTTCAGTAAAAAAGGATTGTACCCGGCTTGCTCAAGGAGTGTTTTTCGCTGATCCATTGTAGTAAAGCGGATTGGCTCAACAGATCGAATTCGAAAAGGTTCTATAATGGTGTCGGTATTAAACTCTGATAGCTCCATACATTCTTATGTTTAAAGTTTGGTTTTTTAAGGCTTGAGATTTTGCCTTTTGCTTCCACACTGTCTAATTTAAGATAAATATATCCTAATAACTTTGAATCATGATTGAATCTTTCTTCACACCTAAGCGAGTTGCTGTTATTGGGGCTTCCAGGGACCCTCACAAACTGGGATACGGTGTTATCCGCAACCTGTTGAAATACAAGTTCAAGGGTGAAATTTTCCCCGTGAACAAAAATGCATCAGAAATACTGGATATTTCCTGCTATTCATCTGTTGAAGAATTGCCCGATGGAATAGACCTGGCTGTGATTGTACTACCGGCTACAATTGTTCCTAAAATCATCGAACAATGCGGGGCAAAAGAGATTAAAAACGCCATTGTTGTCAGTGGTGGCTTTAGCGAAACGGGTGAAGAAGGCCGGGAGTTGGAAGGTAAATTGAAAGAAGCTGCCGAAAAGCACGGTATTCGAATCATTGGCCCTAACTGCATTGGAACCATAGACACACATACACCTGTCAACACTACATTTGTAGTTGGAATGCCTGAGCAGGGAGGCATTGGATTCATATCACAATCAGGCGCAATGGTGGCTGCTGTAATTGACTGGGCACGCGGAGCCGGAGTTGGATTTTCGAGAATCGTAAGTTTGGGAAACCAGATTGACGTGACAGAAACCGAAATGATAGACCTGATCGGAAATGATCGTCAGACTGAGGTAATTACAGCTTATGCAGAGGGTGTCTCCGATGGAAAAGAGTTTTTAAAAATATCCCGGGAAATTGCCCGTAAGAAACCCTTTGTTGTTTTAAAGGGTGGACAAAGCGAGAAAGGCGCTGAAGCCGTGTCGTCCCACACAGGAGCTTTATCGGGAAGTAAAGAAGCTTATTCAGCAGCATTCAGGAAGTCAGGTGTACTCGAAGCCAAAACCATGGAAGAGATGTTCGACTGGGCGCGTGCCCTCGCCTGGCAGCCCCTTCCAAAAGGAAAAAGGGTTGCTGTACTTACCAACGCCGGCGGACCTGCAATCTTAGCGGTTGACGCGCTTGAAAAAGTTGGGCTTGAAGTAGCTCCGCTAACCGATGAAACCAGGGACTATCTGAAAAAGCGACTTCCAAAAGCCGCAAGCTCAAAAAATCCGGTAGACGTTCTTGCCGGTTCAGGTCCCGCAACCTATACACTTGCACTCGAAGCTCTTCTGACAGATGAGACTGTAGATGCTGTCATAGTCATTCAGGCACCCCAGGATTGGTTTCTTCCCGCGAGTTTAGCTGAAGTTGTAGGTGAAACCGCAGGACTCCATCATAAACCGGTGATTGCTTCCATCATGGGTAAAGCCTCCGTAGATGAAGCACTCAATATTCTGCATAAGCGCCGTGTGCCAAATGTGGCGTTTCCTGAAAGGGCCGCCTCCATCCTGTCGGCTATGGTCCAGCGTAAAGAGTGGATGAATTCTGAGAACCATCAGCCGGAAGATGCAGCCAAATATATTCCTGCCGATGCGGATACATATATCAAAAATGAAGACTGGGAACGTCTGATTGAAGCGTACGGAATAAAACTTCCTGAACAAACAGAAGCTGAAAACTTGGCCGAAGCGCTGGATGCTTCAATTAAAGTTGGCTATCCGGTTGTAATGAAGATTCTTGCTAAAGAACATACTCACAAATCAGATATTGGCGGAGTAAAAGTGAATCTGCAAAACGCCGAGAATGTAAAAAAAGCGTGGAATGAAATCACTCAAGCCGCTGAAAGTTCAAATGCTGAAATGGACGGCATATTGATTCAGAAGATGCTTCGAGGCGGACAGGAAATCATTATCGGGATTAAGCAGGATGAACAATTTGGTCCACTTGTGCTTTTTGGTACGGGAGGAACCGATGTTGAACTCTATAAAGACGTGCAAACCGCCATTGCTCCTTTAAGCGAAAGTGAGGCAACAAAGTTGATCAACTCAACCATTGCAGGTAAAAAACTAAAGGGTTGGCGTAACCTGCCTCCCGCTGATATTGAGGAAGTTAAAAAAGCACTTATTAGTATGAGCAGATTAGCAGTTAATCATCCGGAAATAAAAGAGATGGAGATGAATCCATTATATGTTTTGGAAGAAGGTAAAGGTGCTTTTGCCATAGACATCAGAGGGTCGAAATAACATTATCAATACACCAACATTTGCCCGATTTAAATACACTTAAAATTACCAATAACTTAGGGCTTCTTTCTATTCATCAAACTAAAAATGAATACATATGGAATTAAAAAAAGTTTTAGAGACCTGTCTTTACGCTAAGAACCTGGACGATTCTGAACATTTTTACAGTGATATTCTGGAACTGAAACTTATTCGAAAAGAGGAAGGGCGCCATCTGTTTTACAGATGTGGAGATTCAATGCTTTTAATATTTAATCCTGCTCACACCACAGAGGAACAAACCTATGTAAATGATCGCCCCGTCCCTCTTCATGGTGCATTCGGATCTGTTCATGTTGCTTTTGCTGTAGACCGAAATGAATTCAAAGATTGGAAATCCAGATTGGAGAGAAAGAATATAAATGTTGAATCGAGCGTTAAATGGCCCGGCGGACTGAAGTCTATATATTTTCGAGATCCCGCCGGTAATAGTCTTGAAATTATTGAGTCAGGGATGTGGAATATTGAAGAGTAAGACTTTTCAAATTACTATTCTACTAAACAGTGGATTCCTCTAAGATCTTAAACCATCAACTATAGAGTTCAGCCGCCTTTCGATATTTTCACCAAAAATTTCGAAGGGTACGTCTTTTGTCGTTACATTCCGTACTCCGCTTCCATCAATTACCTCTTTGTATGTTTGGTAACAGTCCAAAGCGTCATTGAACTTCTGCATGTCGTCATCATTGCACTGTTCAATAAACTTAATGTCTTCCTCCTGAGAAACGGCAAGCCTGAACTTGCCATCGGTATAAATTTCTCCCATTCTTGTAAAGAGTGCCAATCTTTTCGGATAGCTGATGCCCATATCCCGCAATTTGCAATAAACTCTTTTCACTACGGCGTGACAGACCAGGTGATCCTCAAATCCGCTTATGCCATGTACGGCATATGTGACAATAACATCCGGCTTTAAATCGTGAATTTGTTGTTCAATTACATTTTCGAGCTCTATCGGGTTCATTTTCTTTAACTCATTATCTGGCAGATCCAGAACTGTCATACCATTCAATCCAAGAGTTTTTTCCACGCACTGCATCTCTTTAAAACGGATATCTCCCATCTCATCCTTATCAACTCCTAAACGAAATCTCTGTTTGGTAGCCTCTCCTTTCGTCAATGTAAGAAGATGTACTTCATGTCCCTGTCTTAGCTGAGCACTTATAGCGGGAGCGGGTCCAAAGGATTCATCATCAGGGTGCGGGAATATGTAAAGTATTTTCATTGGAACAGTTTGTTGAAAATATTTGGTTAATTACACCTGAGTAAACAAAATGAGACAAAATCGCGTTTACAAACTGAGACACAGTGAGTAGTAGAAACGAAATACTGAAAGAATGTTTAAATATGCATTAAGAAATCACTCTTTTTATCTATTTTCCGCGAAATATTTGCATTTCTCATCAGGAAACGTTTTATAGAATTCGAATAAAGATAGAAATTAACATACAAACTAAACGACTACTGAAAAGACAAAAATTATGATTTGGACAGTTGAATTAGCCGCAGCACTTGATGACGCACCATTTCCGGCAACAAGAGAAGAACTTATTGAGTGGGCAGAAAGAAATGGTTTACCACAACAAGCTATAAATAATCTTTATGAGCTCGATGAAATTGAAGAGGGCGAGGAAACCATATATGAGGGAATCGAAGATATTTGGCCGGATTATATACGTAAAGAAGACTTTTTTCACGGGGAAGAAGATGAGGGTTTCGACTACGATGATGTTTAGTCCCATATTCTAACCAACACCATTTTAGGAAACGCGGGCTTAGAAAAAGTACCGCGTTTTTTTTGTTTTAGTTAAATGTAAAATTACTTGCAACACCTATCGTTCTGATATCAATGGCTCGCGATTGAGCCTTCTGAATTGTGAATTCACTCTATTTTAAATCCTTATAAATTCGCTGAAAAATCCTATTTTCAGTCATATCTAAACATCTGTAACACTGAAATTTAATCAACTGCGTGCGCTATCTCTACTTGCTGATTTTGTTACTGCTTCCATTTTTCTTTTTAGCAGAGGTATCTGTTGCTCAAGACGATAACTCTTCTGATGATAATGATCGGGAGCAGGTAGTAAGAATTGTGCGTTTTACAGGGAACAGTGCAGTAAGCGACGCAGCACTTAGCACACTTGTACGGACAAGAAATAACAGAGAGTTTCTTGGAATTCCACGATTTACTCCTTGGTACTATATTTATCAGCTGGTTGGTGTTGGTGAATCTCCTGCACTTCTCAATCGCGAAACTGTTGGCAGTGACATTGAACGAATTCGGCTCTACTACGAAAACCTGGGATATTTCGAAGCTTCTGTCGATACAACAATCGTTGAGTACCGTCCGGAGCGGTACGAGGTCTCTTTCATTATCGACGAAGGTAATCTTTCTCGAATTCAGTCGGTAGCCTATACCGGGTTTCCCGATTTTCAGGACAATGATAATCTGGTTAGTAATTTTCTGAACCAGAGTGAGTATGCCGGTAACTTTGAAAATGACAGCACTTTTAGCGTAAACGAGCCTTACAGAGCTCAAAAACTTCGGGAAGAGCAGTCTCGGATAATTGATTTCTTAAAAAATAACGGTTTTGCTGCCGTTCAGCGTGATTCTGTTCGAGCGCTAATAAAACGAGATCAGGATGATCCTTATAAGCTGGATGTACTTTACTCTATTCGTCCCGGAAATTTCTACACGTTCGGCGATGTTCATATTCAGCTGGCCGGCCCCGAAGGCAACGGTGAATATGATGAGTCTATAACGGTTGACGACTCTGGATACGCTGAGCAGGGATTTGCTATCTATATGGATAAGCAGGATGAAACAAATACCAAATTTGACCTTCTCACAGAGCAGCTTCAGTTTCGAGCAGGCGAATCATTTGATCAATCTGCTTATTTACGAAGCGTAAATTCCTATCAAAATTTGGGGATGCTTCTTATAAACCGATTTGGCCTTAATGAGGATGATTCGCTTCCTGATTTTACCAAAGAGAATATCCCTGTCTTTTTTGATTTACAAACACTTCCAAAGCATTCGATTAGGACTGAATTTTTTGGAATGAGAAGATATGGTTTTGGTACAGGTGTGGGGTTAAATTACAATAATAATAATCTACTGGGCAGAGCTGAAAACCTAACACTAGCTCTGAATACAAACCTCGAATTTGTAACATCAAATACACTCAATGAAATTTCTCCGGTTGACGAAGACGGTAACCGGGTTACTTCGGGCTCGGCTATTTTCCAAAGTTATGAATTCCGGGTGGAATACGCCCTTCCACGCTTAAACCGGCCGCTTAGATTTTTAAGTAACGCTCCCTGGATAGAATCAGCACGTACCCGATACTCTCTCAGCTACAGTCAAAGTAATCAGCTGTTTTTTGATATTAATTCAGACGTCAGGTTTAATCTGCGATACGAATTACGTCATTCCCAACGCTATCAAAGCCTGATCGATGTCTTTGAACTGGATGTGGTAGACACAGACCCGTCCACACAATTCAGACAAAACCTCATAAACGAATTTGGTGAAACTTCACTCGAGTTTTTACGAATTCAAGAAGATTTCCGGCCTCAGTTTTCTTCTGTAATCCGTTATACTTTGAGGGCACAAAACACCAATTTGATCAAGAGAGATTACGGTTATTTCAGCGAAGTATCCTTAGCTCTTGCAGGTAACTTGCCATATCTGCTGGACCGGTATATCATCACTGCGGGAGAAATTGAAGGAGAACTACCCTCCCCCTTGAGAATTTCTACAAATGCTTTGGCTTATAGCCGATTTGTTAAATTATCCGCAGATTACCGCCGATATTTTAGTCTTACAACAAATGCTGTGGCTGCTTTTCGTTTCTTTGGCGGATATGCCCATCCAATAGCCCAAAGTGACAACATTCCGTTGAACCGCAGATTTTTTGCAGGCGGCAGTAACGACATCCGCGGATGGAGTCCGTTTCGATTAGGGCCGGGAAGTATACCGCCTGAAGAGGTAACCATACCGGGTGGTGAGATTAAACTTGCAGCGTTTTCTGAATTCAGGCAAACATTTATGAAAAATGTACTGAGTGCTGACTGGTATTTCGCATGGCATACCGATGCCGGTAATGTATGGTACGGACCCGGAAATCAGTTCATCGACGAACAAGAGACCGATCTCCTGGCTGATGGCAGATTTCGCATTCAGGAATTTTATAAGCAGATTGCAGTAGGCTCAGGTTTGGGCATCCGGCTCGACTGGGAATTTATTGTTGCAAGATTTGATATTACCTATCGAATTCACGACCTCGAAGAAGGTTGGTTCGAAAATAGTCAAAGGTATTTCAGCTTTGGTATTGGACACTCATTTTAAATCAATCAACTATGTTTGGAAATAATAGCAAATTTCAGAAAATGAAGAAGCAGAGTAATATTGTTAAAAACTCAGAACTACTGAAAAATCTGTCCATAACAGAAAGGTACGAATTACTACAGCTTTGCCATCGTCGCACGTACAAAAGCGGTGAATACGTCTACTACCGAAATGATCCCGGCAGCGGTCTTTATTTTATCGAAGAGGGGAAAATACAGCTTCAGGTGGAAGAAGAAGCCATTAATCAAAACTCAGAAGACGGGAAAAATGAGCCCTACTCAATCACGGTTGAATCTCCCCAGGAGATTGGTCTCGTTTCCATAGGCTATGAAACCAAGAGATTATCTTCGGCACAATGTTTGACTGAATGTACTCTGTTGGGTTTCTTCACACCCGATTTTGAGACACTAAAAAAACGAAACCCCCAAACCGCCGTTAAATTTTTAGAAGCTTCGTCTAATCGAATCATGAAGCAACTTGATCTCTCTATGCAGAAGATCATTGAAATATCTGATACGAAAACAGCATTCCAAATACAGTTCGAAACACAGTATTTACACTCTGTTGAATCGGACAAGACCATCGACTAACTGAATTTTAAAATAATTTTTCCAACTCATCTTATTTATGACATTAAAAAAAGGATCTGAAGTAGAACTGACGGTAGAGTCTACAGCTTTTAAAGGCAAGGGAGTTGCAAAATATGATGGTATCGCTGTCTTTGTGCCGGGAACGGCTCCGGGTGATATTGTAAAAGCGAGAATTACCCGAAAGAAAAAATCATTTCGTGAAGCGAAGGTTCTGGAAATCTTACAGCCCTCACCTAAAAGAATTGAACCGAAATGCAGACATGCGAATGTCTGCGGCGGCTGTACCTGGCAGCATCTTCCCTACTCAGAACAGGTAAAGCACAAGGAGCAGCACGTTCGGGATCATATGGAAAGAATTGCTCATATTGACCCGGATATTGTTAAGCAAATCGTAAAATGCGATAGCGAATTCTACTACCGAAATAAAATGGAGTATAGTTTCGGTACAAAACGATGGCTGACTGAAGAGGAGATAAACCGGGACGAATATGTGGATGACACCGCATTTGCAGCCGGACTTCACGCTCCCGGCCGGTTTGATAAAATTTTAAATCTTAGCGAGTGCCACCTTCAGGAGCCGATATCCTATCGGATTCTTGATTTTGTAAGAAATTACTGTATCGAAAAT
>NZ_JAWLDW010000019.1:17042-34409 GCF_041686455.1 Rhodohalobacter sp. | reverse complement strand
GTTTTATCCTTAATTTTTTGATCAATTCAATAAATTTATGTGGGTTGTAGATGGGCGTATTGTAATTGAAAAAGCTATAAATTTCAAAATTTTATGCTTCATCTTTTTATCAATTGCTCTAATCGTAAGATGCTACCACAATGAGGGTGTGGATCTCTTCAGAGGCTCCGTACTTCTTCTCTAATTCTGGAAATTATTTCTGATGTGACAGGTACTCTTCATTTGCATGGTTTTCAAATCCTTAACCCGTTTTTTGATAGTAAAAAGTAGGCGAAGTTTTGCACATGATACGTATAATATTTACGTTTAATACGTAAACATAACCGATCAGATGAATTGTCATGAAAGAAAAGTTGACTCTTTCCATAGATAAGGAGACTAAAAAGAGAGCTAAACGCCACGCTAAAGCCATGGGCAAAAGTATATCTGAAATAGTCGAAGAGTATTTTAATGAAATTTCCTCTAGTGAAGAATGGAGTCCGCCGGAAGGATCTGTTGTAGAGAAGTTAGCCGGCAGTTTACCTATTGATGACAATCGCTCTTACAAAGAGATCTTAGCAGAAGAATTGCAAAAAAAATACACTGTTGATGAGGATTCTGATTGACAGCGATGTCTGTATCGATTTTCTGACAGGCAGAGCACCACATTTTATGTATGCTCAGAAATTATTCTGGAAGGCTGAAAATAATCAATTGGATGCAGTTGTGAGTCCGGAGTCATTTTCTAATATATTTTATGTGCTTCGCAAATTCTATACTTCAGAACACTTAATTACAAAACTAAATGGAATGCGCTCACTTGTTGAGGTGGCTAACTTAAATGGTTCTGTAATTGACCAGGCATTGAATGCAGGATGGAGTGATTTTGAAGATGCCATTCAACATTTTTACGCAATTGATTCATCATGCGAGGCGATTATAACGAGAAATGAGAGAGACTATAAAAAAGCTAAGCTTCAGGTGTTTACTCCTTTCGAATTGATAGAGCAACTTTGAACCTACCTGTATTATCTAACAGCACTTTATGTAAGTATTTTTTCAATAATCATTCAGCTTACTAAAGACAACAAAAAAAGGAATTCACAAAGAGCATAGTATGCTTTCATGAATTCCTTGAGATAAGATCTTGATCTCGATAGCAGATGTAAATGTCAGAGCTTATTGATGACGCCTGACTCTCTTTCTGCTGTTGCTGCTTTTCTTTCGTTTGCCGTTTCCACTTCCATTGCTTTTGCCACGATTTTTCTGTGACTTTCGCTGCTGCTGTTTTGCAGGCTGCGGAGGATTGTTATCCTGCAGAGGAAACTCATGCTCGTCAATGACGGGAATCTTTTTGCCAATCAGCTTTTCAATGTCTCGCAGATACTCTTTCTCTACGGCATCACAAAAAGAGAGTGCAGTTCCGTCTGCTCCGGCGCGGCCTGTTCGGCCAATACGGTGAACGTAGGTTTCCGGAATATTTGGAATCTCATAATTGATCACGTAATGCAGTTCGTCTACATCAATACCGCGTGCGGCGATATCAGTGGCTACCAGAACCCGAGTCCGCTGATCCTTGAAATTGCCCAGCGCTTTTTGACGGGCCGATTGCGACTTATTGCCGTGAATGGCTTCAGCCTGAATATTTCTGCCGTTCAGCAGTTTTACAACTTTATTCGCGCCATGCTTGGTCCGTGTAAAAACGAGAGCTGATTTGATCTCATCATCCTGAAGCACATCAATCAGCAGATTCTTCTTGTTGCCTTTGTCCACAAAATAGAGTCCCTGCTGAATAGCATCCACGGTAGGAGACTCGGGAGTTACCTCAATTTTGGTTGGATTGTGAAGAATAGAGTTCGACAGTTTAATAATTTCATTTGGCATGGTTGCCGAAAAGAAAAGGTTCTGCCGTTTTTTGGGAAGAACGGCCAGTAACTTTTTGATATCGTTAATAAAACCCATGTCGAGCATGCGGTCGGCCTCATCCAATACAAAAATTTCAATATTAGACAGAGAGATAAATCCCTGGTTCATCAGGTCGAGCAGACGTCCGGGTGTGGCTGTTAAAATATCAACGCCCTGTTTCAGTTTCTTTACCTGACTCTTTTGATTTACACCGCCAAATATTACTGCGGTCTTCAGGCCGGTATATCGGCCATAATTTTGAAAACTTTCATCAATTTGGATGGCCAGTTCGCGGGTTGGTGTAACTATCAGGCTCCTGATATTTCTGTTACGATCCCTGCTTTGGTTCTTGCTTAGGATTTCCAGTATCGGAACAGCAAAAGCGGCTGTTTTACCGGTTCCCGTTTGTGCACATGCTAATAGGTCGGTTCCTTTGAGAGCGACGGGAATGGCTTGAGATTGAATGGGAGTGGGGTTCGTGTATCCTTCTTCTTTTAAAGATCTGAGGACTGGATCTGTTAGATTCAGTGAATTAAATGTCATATAGGGTATAAAATGAAAAAAGCCCGCTTTCAAATTAAAAGCCGGGCTTAAAAATGTGAACTTCAAGGTACGGAATGTTTAGGTGGTATCCATGTTTGGCAGCGGAGCTGCCGGGTGCTCGTACATAGCAGAGCTATGAACGAGGAGTGGCGCCTCACAGCGGAGCTGTGGGCGAGGATGGGTGATGAGTGGTAGGCAAGGTGGTGTATGAAGCAGGGAATGATGGAAGGGGCCTCGTCGGGAGCTCCGCTCCCCGACGAAAACAGACAGCTCTGCTGTTATATTGATACCGGTTACATGTTGCAGTTTACCGTAGAACCAGACGGAGTTGTAAAGGCTGAGCCAATACCGGTTACCCTTTCCCAATAAGATTTTGAACTGTTTAGGTAATCTCTTGCTGATGCAATATCACCGGATCTGCAGTTAATCTCCCCAAGTAATTGGTTTGCTGCCGCTATGTATGGACTCTCTTCATGTCCAATATCACGTAGCAGCCTTATTGCTTCTTGACTGTTCACTTTTGCCTGATCTAATTCTTCCCTTTGTAGTGAGATGGTTGATTTTATCAAAAGGCTTTGAGCCGGGCGAACATCACTTTTTGATGTGGAGATCTCCGCCGATTCATACTCTAAAACATACTGTTCGGCAGCTTCAGAATTACCGTTTTGAATGGCCTGTTCGGCAGAAACCAGAGCAGCTGTAGCCGTATGAGCAGATTTCTTCTCCTTAAAGGAGTCATAAAGCCTGAATACTTCTTCCCTCAACGACTGCGAATCTGAATTCTGAAGTATATTGAGCCTCAGATTTTCCAATTGAAATCCGTCAACATAGTGATTGGTCATCTGATTCGGCAGAGTGTGGAAAAATTGGTCGTAAATTTTTTGTGCATATTCCGGTTGCTGCAGATCTATAGCCATTCTAAAAGCTCTGTAGAGCCAATAGGAGTTCATCGGATTTCCCATCTGATTTTCAGCCTGAATCTCCAGAACTTGTTCTGCAACCAGAAGTGCATCAACTGTACGTCCGGAAAATTCATAGGCTGTGGAGAGATCATAAAGAGCTCTAGCATATCGATAACTTTGGTCGCCATGCTGGTTTTTTGCAAGCTCCGCATTTTGCTCAAGCAGAGGGATTGCTTCATTTGCCTGTGCATTGTAGGAAAGTGCATTGCCATACGTTCCAACAACGGCAAGCTTCATCTGATTTGATAAAGACGACTCATACTCACGGGCAAGATCATAGGCTCTTTCAGCAGCCTCAAGTCCCGCTTCGTAGTTGCCACCCCACTCCTCTAAGTTTTTTAGGGCTGTTAGGTAGTCAATACACTGCAGTGTATACTGTTCCGGGCGGTTACAGGTCAGCTCTGCCGATTGCCTGACTGTTTCAATGGCCTTTGGGGTGTTACCCTTTAGACTGAAAGCATTAGCTAGCATATAGAGAAGTTCACTCTCCATAAGCGTGATGTCTCTGCCTTCCAAATTTTGGATCGACTCGAGTGCCCTATTTGAAACAGATTCGGCTTCGTCCGGTCGTCCGGCTCGCAGCATGGACCCGGAGTACTTTGCTTTAATATCCGCTTCCACCAGTGGATCAAGTTCTATTCCCTCATTGATTAAATCCATTGCTTTGGTCAGGTACTCTTCTGCAAGGGCATCTTCCCGCATCCCCTGATAACTGGCTCCAATCACCCCAAAAAGTTCAGCGGCAAGATCCGGTTTGTCGTTAAGCTCATTTTCTGCAGCAAAAGCTCCCTGATCGATTAAATCCCGAGCGGTTTGAGGCTGTTCAGGATTTGCCCAGGGATTTCCGGCAGTAATCATACTGATTAAAAAATCTTTTACAGCAACCACACGCTCCGAGGCTGCAAGTGCCCGTTCGGCTTCTATTCGGGTTTGATTCGCCTGCCATAAGGTTGCGGTAAAACTGAAAATTAACAGGATGGAAGCCGCCGTGCCGAGCACTACCAGATTACGGTTTCTCTGAACAAACTTTTTGAAACGATATGATTTGGATGGCTTCTTTGCAGAGACCGGTCGGTTCGACAGGTAGTTCTGGATGTCGCGACTGAACTCCACAATGGAGCTGTAACGAAGCTCGGGTTCATAGTGCAAACCCTTTAGAACAATGTCATCAATTTCATCCCTGAGTTGCTGAATCGGTACTTCCGGTTTCTCACTTTTTCGAACAACCGAACGAGGGCTTTTGATGGCCGTATTTTCAAGCTCGGTTCTGATTTCGTGAGGTTCAATTCCTGAAGCAGCGTATGGATGGGCACCGGTCAATAGTTGATAGAGTACGATCGAAAGAGTGTAGATATCAGAAGCAGTTCCAATTCGTTTTCCGGCAATCTGTTCAGGACTTGCATAGGTGATGGTGAAAATGGGTTCATGCTTTTTTGTGATATCGGGTGATTTCTCACCCATAAAATCATCAGACAAGATTTTGGCAATTCCAAAATCGAGAAGTTTTACAATCCCATTCTTTGTGACGAGAATATTGGCAGGTTTGAGATCCCTGTGGATTACCAATTTTTGGTGAGCGAACGTTAATGCATTACATATTTGTAAAAAAAGCTCCATTCGCTCATTTGTGGAGAGGTTATGGTCTTTACAATATTGTGTAATTGGGCTGCCTTCAACATACTCCATTACATAGTAAGGGCGTCCGTTTTCGGTGATGCCGGCATCCAGGATGTGGGTAATGTTTGGGTGATTGAGTTGTGCAAGAATCTGCTGCTCAATTCGGAACCGGCTCAACATATCTTCGCTGTCGAGACCCCGGCGAAGTATTTTTATAGCGACCCTGTTCTTGTATGAATCATCATGCCGTTCAGCGAGATAGACGGTTCCCATACCACCCCGCCCGATGATATCGATAAGCTTGTACTTATCTACAACTGATCCGACAACCGATTCATCCAGGAAATTATTTTTTTCATTTTTAATATCTGTAAGAAATTGTTCCTTCACAAGGTCAGGTTCATCCATCCACCCTTCAGAATGTTGGATGGATTCCAGCATACTCCTTACCTCGTTTAGAAGCTCAACGGATGTTTCACATTCCTTTTTGATGAATGCTTCTCGTTCTTCTATTGGCAGACTGATTGCCCGATCAACAATGGATTCAACTTTTTCCCAATCTAAACTCATGCAAAAATGGATTTTTTGTACGCCAGAAATTTTGGCATAAAGTTGTGAAAACAACTTGAGATTTCACAAATGCGCTGTTTGATGATGCCGTAAATTTAAGTGAATAATATATAATTCGGCACGAGATTTTTCACATTTACTTAGGTGGTTCCTGTTTAAAGTACAGTGAGTAATTGAAAGATCATCGTCAGGAGCTCTGCTCCCCAAAGATAGCAGCCAGTTCAGCTGGCTAATAGTCAAATAGCGTAACCGGTATTAATGACTCCATTCCCAGATAATTACGCATTGAGGAATATCTCCAATCCTCCGGGCGGTCTACAAATCCCCGTTTAACGGGATTGTTATGGATATACTCAATTTTCTGAATCATCATCTCGTCACTGAATATTTGCTTGGGATAATATCCCTCCTGCCAGAGCTGATGTACTGAATCGTTATGAGATGGTTTTTTGGATTTTCTTAGCTTATACAGTTGATAACTGTGTCTGTTCACTGAAAAGGGGTCAACAATGGCTCTCGCCGTCCAGGATTTAAAGGCCTGTATTTGTTGTGGGAGATGATCGTTCTGAAGAATCAAATGAATATGATTCTCCATGATAACGTAAGCATAAACAGTTATGCTTCTCTTGTTTTGAATAAATTCGAGAGCATCCAGAATAACACGTGCGGCAAGTGGATTTGAGAAAATCGGATATCCTTCCACTAAACTGCTTGTTATGAAATATGGATAGTTTGGATCGTAAACCCGGTATCTTGATCGTCCCATAATTCAAATATTTCAGAAAAGTTGATGGTATATGAGTATGAAACTGGATTTTGGATTTCCTTACATAATTTTTGCTGGAGATGGGTTTTGTTTTTGGCAGCGGAGCTGCCGGATGCTCGTTACATAGCAGAGCTATGAACGAGGATGAATACTCGTCGGGAGCTCCACTCCCAGACGAAAAGCAGCCAGCTCTGCTGGCAAAACTTGTTTCTGAAGTTTCAGAAATTCCACTTGATGGATCCGGCGATGACACTCCCGGCGGATGAAAAGGCGGAGTCGTCACTTCCTATAAAGATTTGTGTGAGCAGGTTCACATCGAGGTCCTGCATGGCAGACCAGGTTACGGACGGTGAAATAAACATTGCCTCCTCGTCAGGGTAGAAAATGGTTGCAAGGGAACCATTTAAAATAGGAGAGAAAGGGTAAGAACCCTGTGTGGAAAGCTGAAACTGAGAAAACGATGGATTATCGGCAGTGAGCGGTTCACCTAAGAGGAAAAAATCATTTCGTCCGCCATTCTTGTTGTATAGGGCTTCAACAATCAAAAAGAGACTGTTGTCAAACATATGGTCTACAGTAACTGCGGCAATCAGGTTCGTGGGCTTTTCGTCGGGTAAATCTTCCAGATTCACAAAAAACATCACTTCGCCTTTGAAGCCGGTTTGATTGATGCTTCCGGCCCAACCACCGCCAGCGGCCCATCGATGCTGATAATATCCGGTGATTAACTGAATATCATACCCGCCAGTGTTGAAACCATATAGCATGGCCGCCACTGAATTTTTTACATCCCGGGCGGGACGATAAGCCATTTCAACCCGGGAAGCCCAATCCAAAAAGTACTGTATGCGTATAGCATCGGAACCCGGACGTTCGGGATAGTCAAAATCGTAGAAGGAATAGAGATTAAAGAGGTCGTTAGGATTGGTGATGGTGTTGATTCCCCAATTGACGCGCTGTCGCCCGGCTGTAATCCGCCAATCTCCGCTGTACCAGTCAAGGTTGAGCCGGTCCGGAATGTAATGCAGCAGCCATTTTTCCTGATCCGCAATGAGCCAGGATAGATTCACCAGTCCGTCATCCTGATCGATTGCCTCGGCATAGAACGGAATGTCCTGCACTAGATCGCCGGCAAAAAACCGTGTACGCATCTCCCAGTTAAAGGTTAGATCTGATGAGAGGTACCATTGAAGATTGAGACGATTTTGCAGACGGTACTCCCAGAAGGAATCTTTTTCAAAGGGTGGAGGCAGATCTGCATTAATCCAGACCGGCATTCCCTGAATGTATCCGCTGATATCAATATCATCGGACTGAAACTGCGCCACCGCAGTTGTAGACCAGAATAGAAGCGTTGATATGAGGATTAGGTATTTCACTTATTCAGTTTTACAGTTTAGTAATGTGTCAGTGGTAACAGTTAATTAGTAAAAATTGATTCTCCCCTTGAGGGGAGTACAGCCTTTAGGCTGGGAGGGGTGTTTTAAGATTATGGTATTTAACTGATTGTTAAGAAACCAATGATTAATTACACCCCTCCCATGCTTACGCATGGCCTCCCCTCAAGGGGAGATTTTCTTTTCATCCTTATCTATCGCACCATCCACCATCGTGATTACTCTCCGGGCGCGATCGATCACTCGCTGATCATGCGTTGAGAAGATAAATGTGACGTTTTCCTCCCGGTTCATCTTCTCCATCATATCCAGCAGGTTCATGGCGGATTTTGTATCCAGATTCGCGGTCGGTTCATCTGCCAGAATGAATTTTGGCCGGGACGCCAATGCCCGCGCAACGGCTACCCGTTGCTGTTCGCCGCCTGATAATTCCTTCGGACGGGAGTTTATTTTGTTCTTCAAACCCATTGCAGAGAGTAACTCATTGGCTCTCTCGTTCATCTCTTTTTTGCTTCGTTTTTGAAGCAACATGATGAAGGTTACATTTTCATAGGCGGTAAAGACCGGAATTAGGTTGTATGCCTGAAAAACGAATCCAATGTTGTTGAGCCGGAACTCAATCAGTTTACTCTCTTTCATACCTGTAATTTTGATATCACCAATTTCTACATGGCCTTCAGTTGGGTTGTCGAGTCCGCCAATCATGTTGAGCAGGGTAGTTTTACCCGAGCCTGATGGTCCGCGCACCGTAGTAAATTCGCCTTCTTCAAATTCAAGGTTTACATCCCGAAGGGCGTGCACCGGAACGGAATCCGGATTGTAGACTTTTGAAAGATTGTGTGTTGTAATTATGGACATGGTTTTCAGTTTTTCAGTGTGTCACGAATCAGTGTGTCAGTGTGAGTAGTTCTACAGTGTGTTTAAAATTTCTGACACACTGTTGTCACTGAACACTGATTCACTGTTAAGTTTATTCCCGAACAACTTCTCCGGGTACGAGTTTAAGGGCTTTAAGCGCCGGATATATAGCTGCGAGCAGCGCCGTTGCAATGACTAAAAACATGACATATAAATACTCTTCCGGGTTAATATAGGGATAGACCACGGCTCCGTACCCCCAGATCTCAAAAGAATCACCGCCGATAGCCGTTAAATCCAGACCGTTTCTATTGAAATAATTAACGGTCAGATATCCAACAAACATCCCGACTGCTGCGCCGGTAAGGGTTAGCATAACTGACTCGAGCATGATCATCGTAAAAACTCTAACCTTATTCATCCCGATGGCCATCAGCATGCCCAGTTCACGCATTCGTTCAAAAATGGCCATGGTCATAGTGTTCAAAATTCCAAAGGCGAGAGCGAACAGTATCACAATCATGATGTAAAACATGTAGCTTCCGCTGGCTTGTGTCATATATCGCATTTCCGGGGAGAGTTCGATCCAGGTCTCAGCGGTAACCCCACTGAATTCTTCGTTTATGTCTGATACAAGCTCTTCTCCCTGTTCACGATCGTGAAGCATAATTGTAATTTCATGATAAAGAGGTCGGTTGGCAACTAAATCCGACAGATCGTCCCTGTTTACATATACCGTCTGTTCATCATAAAGATTTTGCCCGGTTCTGAAAACACCGCTTACAGTAAAGGCTCCCGATGTTATCTCATTCTCAATATTCTGGAAGGTGAGTACAATCCGGTCACCGATCTCTACATTCAGTTTGTTGATTAACTTTTGCCCGATAAAAACAGGATTGCGAAGTTCACTGTTGAGATATTCACCCTCTGTTAAATTTTGATGAAATGTTGTGGTTTCTCTCTCCATCTCTTTGTCTACTCCAAAAATGCGAACACCGGAAGTAGTGGCAGCCGACTGAATCATTCCATCCAATAGTGTGCGGGAGCTGTAGGATTGAACTCTGGAGTCGGTTTCTAAAAATGTGATGATTTCATCATGTGGTTCGATGTACATTCCCGGTTCCCTTTCAGTCAAAAATTCCGGATGATGAATCTGCGCATGCGTCAGTTCTTCATTAATCACATTATTCACCCTTTGCTCGATCAATCCATTCGCCCATGATGATACCATGATTCCGGCCCACATCCCGGCTACGATGGAAGCAATCAGAACGCCGCTCCGTCCGGGATGTCTCCATATGTTACGCCATGCTATGGATAAGAGCATTTTCATAGTCGTATAAACGGGATTTACATTTTTGATTCAAGAATATTCATTCTGGCAATTTTTAAAGTAGGGTAGAGACAAATTATCGTGGTAATGATGAAGATGGCGGCTCCCTGCAGGATGTATATTTCCGGTGAAAATGTGACTTCCATCGTTGCTTCAAAGCCAAAGTCGTTCATCAGTTCTGCCATATCTCCGGTAAACTCAATTGGGTTGATGTAAAAGTACAATATAACGAGTGAACCCAGTGTAAAACCCGAGAGTACTCCCAGAATGCTGATGAAAAATGTTTCTATAAAAACGACAAATGCCAGTTTGCTTCGATACATACCGACTGATAGTAGAATGCCGAACTCTCGTCTTCGTTCAAGAGTCATTGTTAGAATAGTTCCGAAGATTCCAAAACCAATGACCACATAGAGAATCCAAAGCATGATTCGACCCGAGAGTTCATCAAATTCAATTGCTTCAATCAGTTCGGGCATCATCTCCTGCCATGTAAGCACACGCAGCTCGTTTTCTGATACGGTTTGGGAGAGTGACGTAGCAATCTGATTGACTTGATCCGTATGTTCCGGAACTACAACCAGGTTCGTAACCATCTCTTCTGCTGAAATCATCCACTGCATATCCTCAAGCGACAGGTATACAATTTGGTTGTCCATTTCCCGGATTGGATATTCAATCAACCCGCTGACCTCAAACAGTCCGGATGCCGTCACCCCAAATCGACCCTGTCCCAGAAGGACAAGTGTATCTCCGACGGCCAGATTTAATCGTCCGGCTAACCCTTCACCCAAAACAGCTTTTCGTTGACCGGACCGGCTGAATTCTCCTTCAGTCAAACGATCCCTTAATTGATTGAACTGATCCTCTTTTTCGATATTGATTCCCAATACCATAGCCCCGCGTGTAATCTCCTCACCGGCAGCAAGCATAAAGGTTTCGACCCGTGGAATCAGGTAGTCTGCATTTTCGTGAGAGGAGAGAATTTTCTGCTCCAGATCATCATTATAGAGGAAAGCGTTATCGGGTGAGGGTTCATCTCTATACCGGTAATCCTGGATCTGGATATACCCGGTTTGAAAACTGGTCATGTTGTCCAGGAGCTGTTGGCGGGTTCCTTGCCCCAGCGATTCCATGAATAGCGCAGCAACCACAGCAAACATAATCGAGCTGACGGTAATCAGCGTCCGCCGCTTATTCCTCCATAAATTCCGCCACGCCAATTTTAGGTACATTATTTTTCAGTGTGTCAGTTATACAGTGTCAACAGTTTTCAGTTCAATCATGAGTAAAAGTGGCAGTTTAAGAAAAACCTTTTCTGACGTACTGATGGTACATGTAGACATATGAACTGCTTTAAACTGTAAGGATTATGTGATTTTTGGTTCATATAAGAAACCAATCTTAATAATAAATCAAGTTAGTTATGGATAATAATCTTTATAAAAAATCATATGCGTTTGCTGTTCGGGTAGTTAAATCATATCAATTTCTTAGTAATGAAAAACGTGAGTTTATTCTGTCAAAGCAGCTTTTGCGTAGCGGAACCAGTATAGGAGCCAATATTGCCGAAGCAAATGGTGCTATCTCAAAAGCTGATTTTTCTGCCAAACTATACATTTCCTATAAAGAGTGCCTGGAAACAAAGTACTGGCTGTCATTATTAAAAGACACCGGTTTCATTAATCAAAAAATATTTCAAAGTATGCACGATGACGCCGATGAATTAGCAAAAATTCTCTATACAATTCTCAATAAAACAAGAAAAAGAAGATGAATAATTATTCAGATTGACAGTGTAAATATTGCAACAAAGTGTCAGCTTACATATCTGACACACTGTTGCCACTGAAACACTGTTCACTGTTCACCTCACTCTCCTCATATTCTGTTGTGTAAAAAATGACCGATCGATATCAATATCAAACTCCAGGTGGTTGTATTTCAAAATTGTTCTTTGATCAGGTTTATCGGCAGGTGCCATAATCATTCTGGTTGGAAAAACGCGCCCGTCCATCTCTTCAATTTCCTTGAAATTGAGTGTATTGGCAAGTTCATCCCGTTGATTATAGTTCTCCTCTTTCAATAAAATGTAGTGCTCTTTATCAACCCAAATCAGCACTTTACCCCATACAATAGCAGCGTCTGGTTTGGGGATTAGTTCTAAAACCCACGTTTCCCTGTCATCCAGGGTCTCTTCCCGTAAAATGGAGTGATCGTAATCCTCAAGTGTAGAACTTTCACGTACCAGATCATCATTGGTAAAATCGGATCCCATCCACGACTGCGACATCATAGATGGAGGCATTTTTACTGTGCGATCGATATTGGGAACGTAATTCCAGATTTCATTTTCACGCTTTAGAAATGCAGTTCCCCGGTCGCGGGCCGGATCGGTGATCAGAATCAGAGAGAAATCTTCACCCAGTGCCCATGCCTTCATGCTCATTTCCCGTTCATATCGGGGCCGTTCAATCGTCATTGTCATCTCTGCGTAGCTCGACTCTCCACGCATTACATCTTCCATACGGTTGATGATCTCATCAGCTGTTTGGGCGTGGGAAACGGATACAGCGAAGGGCAGTAGAATAATTGGAAGCGCTTTTTTAAAAAGATCCATAAAATCTCTCCGGCTAAATGAATTGGGAGTCTTAGTTTGATTTGGCGTATTCGATCTGTTCTACCAGATGCTGAACCCAAAGTTCAATTTTCAGGTCAATCTGTTTAAACAGCGATACATTCTCTTCGGTTTTGCTATGTTGAATGCTCTTTTCTGTTTTCATTGTACTGATGGATAATTTTCTGCTTATCGTTTTCCCACTGTTTGATGATCCCATCAAGCTGATCACCGATCCAGTAATGAAATATTGAAGCTTCGGTCAGCCAGTCTGAGGTGTCATCATCTCTTTCTTTCAGATCGTCTCCTTTCTGTAAAATTTCAGCCAGTTCTGTAAACTGACCTATTCGCTGACGAATCAAATCCCCAATTTTCACTTTGCTGATCCGGTAATAGGTTTTTCGATCACCGGGTAAGCTGAGAGCTTCAGCCATTCCTGTTTGAACCAACTGTTTCATGGTTCCGCTAATACTACCCTTACTCGCTTTCAGGGCTTCTCTGATCTGGTCGAATGAGACATGATCTTCATCACAAACCACCAGATAACCGAAAGCACGACCGGCCATTCGAGTCAGTCCAAGCTTGTCGAATAGAAGTCCGCACTCTTCGATATACATCAGTTTTTCGTTATCCATACCAAAAAGTTACAGAGAAGTTTATTTAGTTCAAAAATTAATGAACCAAATAAGTGTATGCATTTTGCTCGGGAAGTACTTCGACTGTTTTAAAACGCAAGACTTTCTAAATGAACACCAACGGTGAAATGGATGAATGTCTCCCTATTCCGTAAGAATAACCTGATTATAGGTAAAGAAAACCCGATTAATGCCCGCTCCATTGGAGCGTCCTGTATAATTATTCTGGAGGTTGTCCATGATTAAGGAAGCACCTAAAGGAGCTTTGATGTTATCATTCCATTTGAATGCTAAAAACAGAAAACTCCTCCGGAGTTTTTGAAGCTATGAGATAATCAAATAATCAATCGTGAGCGTTGTCATCTGAAAAACATCAATCATATTTGGGATTCTACTGGATTATGAATTAAACAGAGCACTGAATTAGATGGATTTTTGGATTGAAACTATCACTCGTGGCACGACTCTAAGTCGTGCCACGAGTATTTTTACGTGTATTGTTCTCAAGAAAAAATCCGCAAAGCCTTTCGACCTTGCGGATTTTTAAAATTATCAATTTGTGATGCTGGTGCTATTTTAGATGTTTTTCAAAGAATTCAAATATCCGGAGATACTCATCATGCCAGGAGTTCGGGCTGGTGAATCCGTGACGTTCGGATGGATAAATCATCATCTCGAAATTGGTATTGCCGTTTTGAATCAGCTCATCGGCATATTGGAATGCATCCTGAGCACCTACGTTATCGTCAATCAAACCGTGAAGTAAAATAACAGGTCGTTCCAGGTCCGGCGCGTAGGTGAGCGGTGAACTACGATCGTAATGTTCAGGAACTTCCTCGGGATCACCAAGTCTTGGCAGGGTATACCAGGGATTCGCGTAATAGTAATTTCGCCAGTTGGAAACTTTCCGAAGTGCTGCTGCAGCGTGGAAACGGTCGGGAGCATCAGAAACGGCATAGAGTGCCATGAAACCGCCATAACTTCCACCGTAGATTCCAACGTTATCAAGGTCGAGAGCTCCGTTGGTTTTCTCCTGAACCCAATCGAGTCCGTCTACAATATCTTCTACTTCGTATTTACCCATCCAATTGGTTACATCCTCACGGAATTTACGTCCGTAACCGGTACTGTGGCGGAAATCAACCTCTACAACCACATAGCCTTGATTTAGCAAATATTGATGAAACATGTATTCGCGCCAGTAATTATTAGACCATCCTTTGTAGACATTTTGGAGGGATCCTGCTCCGTGTGCAAAGACAACCACAGGATATTGACGGTTTGTATCAAAGTTTTTCGGGTACAAGACAGACATCGAAAGGTCGGTTACACCATCCCTTCCGGTAAATCGTACATACTCTTCCTGTTGCCAATTGTAATCATAAAATGAATCCGGAACTGAATGGGTAAGCTGTATTTCCTCTTCCGGATTTTCCAGGTCGATCATATAAAGATCATACGGTTCATTAAAATAAGTTTTTGCATAAACCAGCTTGGTGTTGTCATCAGATAACCGGAACTGATATCGGTATGCTTCGTCTGAAGTCAGCTGTTCAACAGAGCCATCACGAAGATTATGAATGAATATGTGTCGTTCTCCATAATCTGCTTCGTTATTTGCATAAATGATGGTCTGATCGTCCAGCCAATTTGCCCATGTGATTTCAAAATCTCCCTCAGTCAACTGTTCAACTGTACCTGTGGCTAGATTTGCGATGTAGATATGATTCCACCCTGACTGTTCAGAACGGATCATCAGCCGATCTGTTCGCTGAGCAAATGATATGGACGTACCCGAAAGCCATCCGTCTGTTTCCTCTTCAAAAATAACAGATCGACTCTCATTTTGATGATCATACACAATGACTTTTCTATGCTTTAAAGCTGCATCACTGGAATCTTTCACAGAGAAATTCCCTGAAAAACTACCGGCCGCGGAGCTTCTTTGTACTCCGGAGGAGAGGGTGTCGATATCCATAGTGGAGAGATCAGCTGAATAAAAAGCTACGGATGGAATTCCTCGCTGAGAACCGCCCGGTTCTACGAATTCATCAACGTATTCAGGGAAATAGATGGTTTTGGCGTCCGAATTGTCAGTTTGTCTCAGAATCAATCTGTTATTACCGGACCAATCCTGAATAAAAATACCCGGTGCATCCGAAGCTCGCTTGGTTACCTGGATGAGTTCTGGGCGGGTCACATCAGTTACCCAGACATCACCACTTCTTACAAAAGCCAGTTTGCGGCTGTTGGGCGACCAAACCGGTGTAATGTCATTCTCTTGACTGGCTATAATCCGGCGTTCGTTACTCCAGTCACTGTTAGCAACGTAGATATTTCCATCTTTTGTGTAAGAGATGAGGCGGCCGTTGGGTGATCTTGTGAAACTCGTAAAATCGTCGTCATCAACCGGTTCCGGTTCACTGCCGCTGAGAGCCATTTTGTACAAGCCAGTGTCGAAATATGATGAATCATTCCACGAGAAGTAGAGAGTATCCTGTGTGGCACTAAAAGATCTGAATGAAGGGCGAATTCCCGGTAACACAGGCTCATGAAAAATCTGCTCAAAAATGAGGTTTTCCGGCACATCTTGTGATTGAACCGGAGTAAACAGAAGACCAGACATTAAAGCAGAGACAAAAAGGTAGCTTAGTAGTCGCATATGGGATGGTTTAGATTTTAAAGTGATGTAAAAATAGAAAAATGAATGGTATCAGAAAGAGGAATTGCATTTAAATAGTTCTGTATCGAAATTTTTTACATAAAAAAGGCGCAATACATTGAATGCATTGCGCCCGTATATTTTTTAAGAAAAATGATTACTCAGCAGTTACAGCCTCATCAACCTCTTTAAATACAATAGGTTTAATCGCTTCAAATGCATTCAGGGTTTTCTGAATATGTTCATCGGTATGGCCTGCCATTGGAATCAACCGAAGGAGAACAACACCTTTTGGAACAACGGGGTAGGCTACACCACTAACAAATATTCCGTGCTCTTCACGCATTTCCCGCATGATCGTTTGAGCCAGTTCTGTACTGCCCTCCGTTAAAACAGGCGTAACCGGGCTCTCTGACGGCAGCACATTATACCCCAAGTCTATCAGTCCGGTTCGAAGTTTTCGTGTGTTTTCCCACAATTGATCGCGCCACTGTGGATTCTGACGAATCAGTTTAATTCGTTCACGAGCAGAAACCACAATCGGCATAGGAAGTGATTTTGCAAAAATCTGACTTCTTGTGTTGGCTTTCAAAAACTCAATAACCCGAGGTTCTGCAGCAACAAAGGCGCCGATCAAAGCTACAGCCTTGGCAAATGTTCCGAAATAGATGTCAATTCCATCGTGGCAGCCAAGTTGTGTTCCTGCACCCGATCCATCTTCTCCCAATGTTCCAAAACCGTGAGCATCATCAACAAGGAGTCTGAATGGGTATTTCTCTTTGAGAGCGATGATCTCCTTCAGTTTTCCGAGATCTCCGGTCATACCAAAAACCCCCTCCGTCACAACCAGGATAGAAGAGTTGGGCTTCATTTTACTTGAAGCACGTTTCAGCTGTTTTTCAAGACTTTCCAGATCGTTATGCTTAAAAACGGATTTCTCAGCCATGGCCAGCTGCTTTCCGTCAACAATACAAGCGTGGCTCAGTTCATCATAAATCAAAAAGTCATTTCGGTCAACCAGCGCGTGAATTACGCTCATAATACCCTGATAGCCATAGTTCAGCAAAAGAGCTTCCGGTTTGTGAACAAAATCGGCCAGTTCACGTTCAAGGGCTTCATGTTCATCAGAATTTCCGGTCATCAATCGGGCACCCATCGGGGCACTCAGGCCATATTTCTCTGCGGCATTTTTGTCCACCTCCCGGATATGCGGATGATTCCCAACACTCAGGTAGTCGTTTACGCTCCAAACCACTACGTCATTACCGTTAAATTTCATTTCCGGACCAATGGGACCTTCAAGTTTTGGAAATGTGTAGTAGCCGTAGCCGTTTGAAGTGAATTCCCCAAGTGGTCCTGGCCGAGTTACTAGCTTGTCAAATAAATCCATAAAAAATGAGGTTTCAACGGGTAAATTTTGAGACCCGATAAATTATTTAAAAGTAGATAATATTGATTATGTCCAATCAATAATCCATTGAATCTAATGAAAAAAGGTGTTTGAAAACAAACATCAAACAAAG
>NZ_JAWLDW010000019.1:0-16942 GCF_041686455.1 Rhodohalobacter sp. | reverse complement strand
TAATCAGCCGTAGTGTTGTAGTGTTTAATTCTATTCTCAGGCCTGTTTTCGGTGGTGAGGCAGATCCCACATTTTGAAATCAGCTCTATATTTTCTCTAAGGTCAGATCTTTCTTTGATGATTTCGCCAAAGAGCGCTTCATTTTGGTAGCCGCCATAAATATCCGCATGATCAAAACTTGTAATACCTTGTTCCGTGCAGAATTCAACAAACTCTACTCGATCAGACAGAGACAGGTTCCAGTCGTGGAGGCGCATCATGCCGGAAGTAATTGGTGAAATGGAGGGGCCCTGTGGATGAATTTTCTGTTTCTTTAATTTCATCTGTGAGTGGGTGATAATGTTATGTTACTAATTAGTATTGAACTAAATAATTGCTTTTAATGTTAATGAAGCGTGTTGAATAAATTTGACTTATTTACATTTTCTCCCATTTTAAAGATCATAAATGAAAAAAATACCTACTATCATGGCAGATGAAGAAAAATATGAGGATATGATTGAGAATCCTACTAAACATCAATTAAGGGCCATCCATCATGCACGAGAACGAGCCTGTATTGATGCGATGAAATCCTCATCATCAAAAAATCCACATAACAAAGGTTCTGACTTGGCAGGTCTGTGGAACTACGTTTATGAAGAGTATCTGGAAATTCAGTAACCGGTAATCACTTTTAATACCCCCGATACAATTTTGACATTCAATGATTTAATATCAGAACCGATATGCTCTCCGTCAGCATGAACCGCAACCGGTTGAGCGGACTTCACTTCAATATTACGAACAAGCTCTGATTTCAGCTCTTTCATCCACTTTTTTGGCCCCCATCGGAAGAAGGGCAAGTAGAAGAGAATCCTGAGGAACGATATTTTCCCGATGGTGATAAAGTTGATTAATCCATCCTTCAAATCAGCTTCAGGAGCCAGATAAAATTTTCCTCCTTCCCATTTTCCGTTACAGGCTGTCATCATAACCATGGTCTGTTTAATAGTCTTGTCGTCTACTGTTAACTCGACAAAAGAACCGCGAAAGTTCCAGGCTGCTCTTATAGCTCCGATTACATAAACAATGGGCCCTGTTAGCCACTTATACGATTTAGAGTAGTAATTGGCCAAACCGTCGAGGCCTATTCCCAGTGTATTTGCACACCAGCCCTCTGCATCACCGGAATAACGAATCAGATCCAGTGGTATGGCTTTCTTCGATTCAAGAATGTCAAAGCATTGAAGCAGTGAAAAATTGACCTGAATGGCTTTGGCAAAATCATTCCCGGTGCCGATGGGCAGTACACCAAGAATAGCATCTGTTTCTGCAAGCCCATTTACAACGCTGTTTACCGTTCCGTCTCCGCCACAAGCAACAACAATATCAAATTGACCGGATTTTCGTTTAGCAAGGTCTGCTACCGAGTCTCTTGGTTGAATAGTAACGACTTCGAAGGTGGCCCATCTCGCTTCTGCTTCTTTCTGAATGGATCGGTATAGAAGCTGAGGATCTTTTCTCCCGGCAGCGGGGTTTAGCAGAAAACAGATGGATGAACGGATTTTTTTCATAGTTGGATACTAAGCCAATTCATGAAAAAATAGAAATGGAAAATTCAATTATTGCGGGTTAGATATCCATTCGTTCGATGTTGCGTATCAAATGGTGGAGATGGGATTCAAGGGTATCATATGGACGGTATCCTTTCGACATCAAACCGGTGTCTGCGCCTATTTTGAGCAGAAGTGCAGGAAATGCAGAAGCTTTGTTTTGATGAACCCACTCAAATTGATCTCGCGTGATTTTCTCAATTTCATCACTCGTATATACGGCTTCAAATTCAGCCGGATCAACATGGAAATCCTCGAGAATTGATAAATATGTGTCAAGTTTGTTAAGATTTTCTCCATTGTTGAAAAAAGCTTTCTGCATGGCTCCGGCAAATTTCAATGACTGCTCTGGTGCTAAACGGTTTACAGCATTTTGTGCTTTGCAGCCCGGTAGTGAGTCATAGAAGTAGGAGCCTTCTTCCACAAGTTGAACAAACGGTTCTCCAAATGTGATACCTGTTTTCTTTTCAACTATTTCCAGAGAACTGTTAATGTAACTGTACCCCTCTGAGATTGGCTGAGCATTCTCATCAATCGCCAGTCCACCGGACACAACCCGAACATTGAGTTGATTTTTGAATCGGTCAGCCAATTTCTCCATCACGGGATGAAATCCGTAGCACCAGCCGCAGAGCGGATCATAAACGTATACCAGGGTAATTTTACTGCTCATCATCGTTTGGTTTTTTTATCTTCAGATCTATTTGGGTTGGTTTTTCACTGCTCTCTGCACTGAGTTCAGCAAGGCGCTCACCCGCTTCTTTAATGGGGATAGATACTGCACTGGCCCCCGCTTTCTGCATGATTTCCGCTTCCTCTTCACGCATTGTGAGCACGTAAATTAGACCGCTGAACCCGGCTTTTCGCAATGTTTTTGTCGCATTTTCTTTAACATCTTGATTACCCATCGCAATCATTACAGATTTGATGTTGCTGAGGTCGATATTCGTCCAGAGATCTGTATCCTGAATATCACCGTATACCACACGACGTCCGTATTCTAGATTTTTTTCAATTCTATCCGGGTCAATATCCATTCCCACGACCGGTTTACCCTGCTCTTTTAGTTTATCATAAGCAGCTCTTCCGGCATTGCCCATTCCGATAATCAAAAATTCTGCAGAACCGAGGGAAACCGTTTGATGTTCCGGGTGCCGTCCCTCTCTCTCAAACTTGAGAAGGAAGTCCTGCCACCTCTTCCAAATTTTCTCCTCATTGATGGTTATCGGCGCATTGATAACGTAAGATATGGCAACAATCAAACCTAGAATAACCATGGTTGATTCTGGAATAAATCCGTTTTGGCTCGCTACAACGCCGGCTATCAGGGTGAATTCACTATAAGCTGTTAATGAAATAGAAGCCAGAAAGCCGGTGCGTGCCCGGAATTTAAACTGCATGAATAAGAAGTAGAACAAAATTGCCTTAACCGGGAGAATGAGCAGTATTACGATGATGAAGTAGTAATCGGAGAATGAGGGAAATCCGGTAAGTCCCACATCCATGAAAAAGCCGACCAAAAATGTCTCTTTTACGCCCCACATCTTCCTTCCTATTTGATCGGCCCGCTCATCGGAGGCCAATAGCATTCCTGCAGCAAGTGCACCTAATTCGCCCGACAGGTTAAAGAATTCAAAAAGAGAAGCACCTCCAAGTGCCAGTGCCAAACCAAAGAGCATCCAGACTTCATCATCGCGAATAACGCCCAGCAGATTAATTAATAGAGGACGAAAAAGAGGAAGGGCTAAAATCGACAGTCCCCATATGGAGGGCATTCCTCCACCGGTATAGGCGATAATTGCTATGGCAACCAAGTCCTGTATAATCAGAATACCGATTGCTGCACGTCCATATAGCGCCCCAAGCTCATTTCTTCTTTCCAGGTTTTTGGCAGTAAGTACAGTACTGGAAAAACCAAGAGTAATGGAGATAATAATGGCAGCTTCCACTCCATAACCAAAGAGGAGTGATATGGGTGTGAAAATGGCGGTTGAAATGATTAAATGAGCAATCCCAATTCCAAGAATATCATAACGAATAATATTCTTCAGACGAATATGGAGACCAACAGTAAACAGAAGGAAAAGAACTCCAAGATGCGAAATTTCTTTAAGCATCTCTCCACTCTCATACCCAAAAGCAGCTAACGTTAAACCGGCAGCCAGGTAACCTACAAGCGGAGGGAGATGTGCTCTTGATGCGGCAAATCCAAGTAGAAATGCTACACCTATCCAAATAATATCCATTTAGTTAGTTCAGTTGGTGATCTTAAAAAAATTGGGAATCACAATATAAGAATTGTTAGCTGGTTTTGATGGCTTCAATTATTTTTTGAGCCTCTTCAATTTCATCCCGGATGATTGTGTGTCCCATATCGGGGTAGATCTTTTTATTTATTGAAGCACCCAATTTTTTCATTATCTGAACACTCTCTTCCACACGTTCCACCGGAATGTGAGCATCTTTATCAGAGCACCCGACTAAATATGGAGTTCCATCCAGCGAACCGGTGTAGTTATAAGGATTTACAGTGTCGCCCTTTCCAATCATTCCGCCGCTGAATGCGATTAAGCCGCCATATCGGGCCGGGTGCCGAGCAACAAACTCCGTGGCCAGGCAGGCGCCTTGAGAAAATCCAAGAATAATAATTTTTCTTTTTGGAATTCCCTGCTCTTCAAGGTTTGTGATAATGTTAAAGATCGCCTGCAGGCCTGAAGATATTCCGGGTTCGTTTCTTTCCGAAGGCGCCATGAATGAGTTTGGATACCATGTGTTGCCTGAAGCCTGAGGTGCAACGAAATGAAGGTTTTTAGCATCAAACTCATTAGCGATGGTAATGATACTCTCCGCAGTAGCTCCCCGGCCGTGAATCATTATGATGGCTCCGTCTGCATTTTCAGGGTTAACTCCGGCGGCCACGGTTTTACTCTTTTGATGCGGTCCTTCAAATGGATTTTCTGAACTTGCTTTAAACATAGTTGATTTATGGATTTATAAATTTGTGAATTGATAATCCCCTCTTGCGGTTGCGTCCCGACATCTCGGGGAGAGGGGACAGATTGTGAAGCGTTCAGCGGAACAATCAGGGGTGTGTTAAAATTTCTTTTTTTCGCCACGGAAACACGGAATGACATGTAATGTTCCGTGTATTTCCGTTCCTCCGTGGCTGTTATTTCAATCCGTCTTCAACTCCGGCAGACGCGCCTCAATTTCATCGCGATGTTTCTCATACCAGGCCGGCATTTTTAGATTTTCTCCAAGCTGATCGAACGGTTCATCTACATCAAAACCCGGAATGTCGGTGGCAATTTCAAACAGAACACCGCCCGGTTCACGGAAGTAGATCGATCGGAAATAATCACGGTTTTTTACGGGAGTAATCTGGAAACCCATTTTCTGTATTTTTTCTCTCCACTCCGCTTGTGCCTCGTCATCCGGGACACGGAAAGCAATGTGATGAATAGACCCTCTGCCGAACCGTCCGTTTAAATTGGGTTCAGCTTTCAAGTCTACAGAACGTCCCAAATTACTGTCCGGTTCAGACGAGTATCGGGTCAGTTCATTTTGGTCGCCTTCGTTTTTCCAACCCATCTCAGCCAGGAGTTCACCGGTTCTTCCAATATCGGACAGGCTAAGTGTTGTGCCAAAAAATCCGCGAATAGCATGCTGGTCTTCTACACCACCGTAGCCTATGGTTTGGTTGTCATCAACTTTTGAGTCCGCTACCAGCTCAATGTTCATTCCATCGTTATCCGCTAAGGGAAGATGCTTAAAACCGAAATGATTGTATAAATCTCCGGTTTCGATGTTCAGTTCTTTGAATCGATCTAACCAGTAGTCCAGTGAGTTGCCCGGAACGGCATACTGCACAGCGGTAGCTTCACCCTTATTTGGCTTACCATCAACGACGTGCTGCCAGGGGAAAAACGTAATGGCACTTCCGGGTTCGGCATTGTGATTTCCATAATAGAGGTGATAGGTAAATGGGTCATCAAAATTGATGGTTTTTTTGATAAACCGAAGCCCTAACTTATTTCTGTAGAAGTTGAAATTTTCTTGCGGCGGGCCGGATACCGCTGTAATATGATGAAGGCCTTTGATTGGTTGAGTCATCGTGGGTTTCTGTTTTTCTTTTTTTGATTATTCAAACATAAGATAGTGAAATTTAGTTCAACATTAAACTAAATTGTTTGAGGTATTGAGGGCTCAAAATTCGACGACCTTCGGGTAGCAAAGGGCGTTAGTGCATTGCGTGCGATGGAGGCCAAAGATATTATTGCCGTGGATTTGACAACCAATCGCGAAAATAAGCGTCCGAACGATATTGTGGATGTATTGGTGAATACGTTTGACATCGGACTGAAAAACATGATGAAACAGCAAATCAATGACGATAAAATATTTATGATACAGCCAAAACTGAACGCTTTTAATTAAGCGGATACCAGCCAGACAGAGAAATTGATTGAAGAGGGTTATGAGGCGGCTAAAAAGGTGGTAGTCTAATACTGTAATAGTTTATCAGAATAACAGAAAACGGAGATGAATATGGCGGATTTTTAATGTATCCGAAAAGATGATCCCAATTATAAAATCCGCTATAATTATATGTTTTGATAAGTAAATCAGCCAGGTAAAGGTATACCAAATTTTAATGATACATATTCAGTTTCGGCTATTTGATCATAACCATAACCCAAACTGAAATTAAAATTTGAGAGATGAAACCCTGCAGCAGCTTCGTAAAACAAACCTTCCGTACTGTTTGACTCACCAAAAACATTTTCATACTTATAACCTATCCTTGGTCCAACATATAAATTACTTGTGCGTCTGCTCAAAAGTGTAGCCATGTAACCGGCTCGAATAGCATAACCTTCTACATCTTCTTCGTCAGAAATCATTAAGTCAACTTCATAGCCATTAAATGCAATTCCGCCGGAATAATACTCAGTATCCGGAATGTACCCGAAATTGACTGTAGGATCTTGGGCAGTGGCTGTATTTGTGTAAATGGATAAACTATATATGAGTATAAGAAAGTATAGATTTTTCATTATCGATAGGGTATAGTTGTTAGTTAGCAAATTAGAGTGAAAAAACACGAATTCAGATAGCCGTATCTGAATACCTAATTGAAAAAGAATAGATAAAACGGATGAAATTTTGAATTAAAAGATCCCAATAAATAATAAAATGAATGTGGTGCCGAGATTGAGTGTATCAATCAGTCGTAACAAAGCGGGCAATAACCGGAAGGTGGTCGCTGATTATTCGCATGGTATCGGGATCAAAAGGAAACAACACTTCGGCAGAACCCTGAACGAGATCTTCCATCATTTTTTGGTTAGGCAGCAAATGGTCCAGTTGACGGACAGGATTATCGGAGGTGTGAGTGAAAGAGTCGACACTTGAAAGCGGATCAATAAATATAGGGGAGTCATCATCTCCTAAAAGATGAAGGAATTCGCGGTCGCCGGGTAAAATATTCAGGTCTCCGGCAATTAAAAATCGCATGTCGGGATGAACGGATTTCAGATATTCAAAATGATCTCTAAGCAGATCAATCTGACCAATTCGCCAGTTTTCATTTCGTTCTCCTCGTCCTGCTTTTAAGTGCAGGCCTGTAAGCAGAAAGCTGTACTCCGGGTTTACCAGCACATCCACAGAAAGCATTCGGTTATTTGTGAAGTTCTGTCGCTGAACTCGCCCGTCATCGTCCATGATATCGACAATGTATGAGTCCGGATTGGCATAGCTATAAAGCATTCCGAGAGGGATACGGCTCATCACCACAACATTCATGTACCAATCGTTGCTTTCACGGCTCGAAAAATAGCGGTAGTTGAGGTCCGGGAAATGTTGTTCAGCAAAAACCTGCATATATGCCGCGCTTTCCACTTCTTGTAAAACAATGATATC
Source organism: Rhodohalobacter sp. (assembly GCF_041686455.1). NCBI lineage: Bacteria > Pseudomonadati > Balneolota > Balneolia > Balneolales > Balneolaceae > Rhodohalobacter > Rhodohalobacter sp. Next base: position 9,425 of record NZ_JAWLDW010000019.1, on the reverse strand, counting down.
GGCATCCATTTTTTTAATGGCCTCTGCAAACAGTTCCCGGCGTTCATCCATATCTTCCGGCGGATTATTCTCCCGGTCGTTGTCGATATATGGACTGTCAAATTCATCCACAAAATGTTCAATATTCCATGTTACAACTGAAATGGTGTCGTGAGCTTCAGCATCATACCATGTGGGTGTGGCAACAGATTCCCATTGTGTAATTTCCGGAGCCGTTTGTGAGAGATGATCAGAAGCAGAGCAGGAACTCAGAATCAGGACAAAAATCGTCAGAACTGCAAATCGAAAGCGAATCATAAAATGAATGTGAGAGTTTTGGAAAAGTTAGCAGTGCTTAATTGGTAAAGCATTTATAAAATAGAGATAAACGAATCAATTGGCATACTTAATCAAGTAAATATTTTGAAAACGCCCATTGTTAAATTTCGGAGGTTCATGAAGTGTAATGAATAAACCGTATCTTTTTGATTCGTTAACCGGAAGCATTTATTTCATCTATGAACATTTTTACCATTATTATCCTGGCAGCTATTCTGGTCGATTATGTGCTGGGAATTACTTCAAACCTTCTCAACCTGAAAGCTCTTGATAAATCACTGCCTGATGAGTTTGAAGACGTGTATGACAAAGAGACCTACGAGAAATCACAGGAGTATACCAAAGTGCGAACAAAATTCGGATTTCTGACCGGCACCGTCGATGTTTTAATTCTGCTTGGATTCTGGTTTGCCGGCGGGTTTAACTGGCTCGATCAGTGGGCGAGAGGATTTGAACTTGGAGTAATCGGAACAGGGCTGATATTTATTGGGGCATTGGTTTTGGGTAAAATGATCATATCAATGCCGTTTGGGATCTACTCTACATTTGTAATTGAGGAGCGTTTTGGATTCAACAAAACCACACCGGGCACATTTGTGATGGATCGACTGAAAGGATTATTGATTTCTGTTTTGATTGGGGCACCGCTGCTGGCCGGAATTATCGCCTTTTTTGAATATGGAGGTCCATGGGCGTGGGTCTACGCCTGGCTTGCGGTAACGGGCTTCTCACTGATTATGCAGTATGTTGCTCCAACATGGATTATGCCGCTGTTCAACAAGTTTGAACCGCTTGAAGAGGGAGAGCTTCGTCAGGCTATTGAAGAATATGCCGAAAGCGTGAACTTTCCGCTTCAGGGAGTTTATGTGATGGATGGATCGAAACGATCCTCAAAATCTAATGCTTTCTTTACCGGATTTGGAAAGAACAAACGTATCGCACTGTTTGATACGCTCATTGAAAAACATACAACTGAAGAGCTGGTGGCGGTGCTGGCTCATGAGATTGGGCACTATAAGAAGAAACACATCATCAAAAATATGGGGATATCGGTGTTGCAAACCGGAATTATGTTTGCGCTGCTGTCCATATTCCTGCAGGTGCCGGCACTTTTTGATGCCTTCTTTATGGATCAAATGAGCGTTTATGCGGGGCTTCTATTCTTCGGTTTACTCTATTCGCCAATTGAAACTGTTCTGGGAATTGGCATGCAGGTATTGAGCCGAAAACATGAATATCAAGCAGATTATTTTGCAGCAACTACGACCGATAATAAGGAAGCGATGATAGATGCCTTGAAAAAGTTATCAAAAGACAATCTAAGCAACCTGACCCCGCATCCATTCTATGTATTCCTGAACTATTCGCATCCCCCGGTACTGCAAAGGGTAGAGGCGATGCGCAAGATATGACCGCTGTAGAGTAGTATTCGAAAACACAGGATATAACGGATATCTTAATTTCGGTGATATCGATATAAATCCTCTTGCAATTCGGAAAGTTATTTAAAAAAGCTCTCTACTAGTTATCGTTTAAAGAAAACTGAATTGTAAACTCTGTCCCTTTTTTGTCATGTCGAGGCTTGTAAGTATAGGTCCCGTTAATTTGCTTTGTAAGTGTTTGAATCAGTTCGATGCCGATAGACTCATTTTCTTTTCTGAAGTCTGCTTCAGATATACCAACTCCATCATCCGAAATGGCCATGAATATTTCAGAGTCCTTTTTTTGTAAATCAATATCGATCATACCGGATTCCCGGTTGGGAAACCCGTGTTTAAGGCAATTCGTGATCACTTCATTAACTATCAGAGAACAGGGAACCGCTTGACTAATTGTTAACTGAACCGGATCGAGATCATAGTTCAAGTTGATCTCTTTTGAATGATTCATCGTATCAAGGATGGTTTCAACCAGTTTTTTCAATCCTTGGTCAAATTCCATCCTTGAAAAGTTCTTTGACTGATAAAGCTGTTCGTGAATATTGGCCATCGACTTAACTCGCAGAGTGCTATTTAGAAGCTTTTCCTGAATCTCTTTGTCAGATTCCTTGAATGACTGTATATGCAGCATTCCTGAAATAACGGCCAGATTGTTTTTTACCCTATGATGAATTTCAGCTAATAGTGTTTCTTTCTCTTCCAGCGACTCTTCGAGTTCATGCTGATGCTGAATAAGATTATGTTTTAGATTTTGTTGAGATTCAATCGTCTCCTGTAAGCCCCTGAAGAGCATTGGTAGAAATATCACAGATACAATGCTTAATAAAATAGAATTCGCCGAAATGGCAAGCCAGGATGCAACCTCGTAGCTCTCACGAAGGGGGTAGTCAACCATTTGATAATGGATCAAGCCTGCGTGAATCAAACAAACTGCTACATTAATGTAAATTGTCAGAACTCCTGCTTTTATCGGGAGGATAAGGAGTGCAAAAATAGTGGCACCAAATAAATAGGTCAATCCGGCGCCATGTTCGCCCATGAAAAAAATCAAAACTGTCGCTACGGTATAGATGAGCGTAAGAAAGAGATATTTTCTCTGATTGAGTTCAAAGCCACCATATAGAGAAATCAGGCTTATGGCTACGCCGAACAGGAAATATGATGTAGTGAGAGCAGGAAGGCTTAAAGAATAGACAACAAATGCTGAGGGAATCAGAATGAGAATTCCAAGAGGAAACAGGTATACGACAATGCTTGCAAAAAGTCTGTTTCGCCAATATTGCAGACCGTCCATCCGGGTGAAGTCACCCATACAGTTTTGACGGACTCTAAGTTTATATTTTTCCAAAAGTTCTAGCATACATATCGGCAGTGTAGGCTGTAAAATGCTGCATGATGATTTGTATATACAGCAAATAAATTCACAGAGAAACTAATCAGAGGGATTTCAAATGGCAAAAAAAGATACCGCTGTCCTTTTTGGAATAGTTAAGGTTAATACCTTTGAAGTAGTATGAAAAGATCAGTTTTGTGATATGTTATAACCCGGCCCCCTTACAAAACGCCCGGGAAATTCACCGGTATGTTCTGCATTATTCAACACTTGTATGCCATTGACAAAAACGTGTTCTACACCTGTAGCATACTGATGAGGGTTTTCGAAAGTTGCGTGATCTTCAATTGTTTCAGGATCAAAAATAACGATGTCGGCATGATATCCCTCTTTGAGAAATCCGCGATCATTCAGCTTCAGGTTGGTTGCCGGGAAACCTGTAAGTCTGTAAATAGCGTCTTCGAGTGAAATCAATTTCTCCTCACGAACATACTTACCAAGCAGTCGGGCAAAATTTCCCCATGCTCTTGGATGCATCTGTCTGTTTAAAACATCACCCTCAGCGGCAAATGTCCCACCATCGGAGCCGAAACTCATCCATGGTAACTGTATTTGGCGCTGAACATTCTCCTCACTCATCAGATAATAGATTGCTCCAATCCGGTTATTATCCTCAATGGTAAGGTCTACAGCCGTACGAACTTCATCCTCATCACCGCGTTCGGCGGCAACTTCACTCAGGGTCATTCCTACATACTTTTGCAACCCATCGCTTCGCAAGCCCACTAAAATAATTCCATCACCGCCACCGGCCATCTGGTAAAAATTCTCCCATTCATCCGTGGGGGTTTTGATCTCTTCAATTATCTGCTCTCTGGTATCGGGATCTTTGAGCCGTTCAATCCAGGCAGAGTGCCCTCCGTCCTGAGTCCACGGTGGAAAGATGGCAGCAAGGCTTGTGGCTGCGGCATCATAGGTATACATATTTGCAGTAACAGGCTGTCCGCTGTTGCGCGCCTGCTCAACGCGTTCAATTACCTCATCCAATTTGTCCCAATTTTGCCTTCCGGCTGCTTTTAGGTGGTGTATTTCTGCGTGAACATCGGCTTCACGGCCTATTTCAATCAGCTCTTCAACAGATTCAACCAAACGGTTTCCCTCACTTCTCATATGAGAGATATACATCCCATCATATTCTCCAACAACACCGGCCAGCTCTATAAGCTCATCAGTATCAGCATAAAAAGCGGGAGCGTAAATGAGTGATGTACCCAGCCCCATTGCGCCTTCATTCATCGCTTCATCCGTTAACTGTTTCATCGATTCCATCTCCTCTGCGGTTGGCTCGCGGTCATTATAGCCGATCTGATGAATCCGCAAGGTTGTGGCTCCAACAAAGGATCCCACGTTTGTAGAAACTCCATTATTTTCGAGATACAGAAGTCCTTCTCCAAGAGTTTTCCAAAGGTAGTCGTCCTGGTTTTCTCCCCATCGCTGTCGCTGCATTGCTTCACTTAACGGACCGACTGAACTGCCTTCACCAAAAAGCTCAAGGGTTACACCTTGTTTTATACCGCTCATGGACCGCCCATCGTTTAATAATGAACCGGCTCCCCAGCTCAGCATATTAATGAATCCTGGTGTGACTGCTTTACCGCCCGCATTAATTACTTTTTTTGCACCAGAGGTGTTATGAATTGTACCGATTTTAACAATTTTATCTCCACGAATTCCAATATCAGCATCTTCCGGAAAGTCTCCGGAACCGTCGTAAACGATTCCATTGGTAATAACTACGTCATACTGATCTGCCGTACAGGCTATAAAAAGTAGTGCGGTCGATAAAAAGAATAGAATATGCTTGAGCATGCTGGCTGAGCTCTTTAATTATACAGTTCAACCCAAAGTAAGAATGAGGAAGTATTAAAAGTGTAAAAAATTATATAGAATGTACTTACACAAAAAAAGTAGCTATCGGCTAATCGATAACAATCTGTAGAATGTATTTTAAGCAACCATCCTTTACAGCTGTTTTAATTTTTATCTGACAGGCCTAACGTCTCTTATCTTTTACAAAAATCGCTTTAGACTGACCTTGACCTACCGGACGCTCTTCTACCTCAAAAAGCTTCATGGCTTTGATGAGTTCTCCAAGTTTTGGATAGCCGTAATTTCGGGGGTCAAATTCGGGAGACTGTTTTGCAATATGGCTGCCTACCGGTGCAAGATGGGCCCATCCACTGTCATCGGACGAGGCTTTAATAGCACTGCGGAACAGACTCACAAGTTTCGTGTCTTGTTTAAGTTCCCGGGCAGACATTTTTTTACTTGAGCCGGTCTCTTCTTCATCATCACGAAGTACTTCTGTAAAAATAAATTTATCACATGCCGCAACAAATGGCTCGGGAGTTTTTTTCTCGCCAAACCCATACACGGACAGGCCCGATTCTCGTATTCTGGCTGCCAGTTTGGTGAAATCACTATCGCTCGAAACAAGACAAAAACCATCAAACTCTTCACTGTAAAGAAGGTCCATAGCATCGATGATCAGTGCGCTGTCTGTCGCATTTTTCCCCTTTGTATACCCAAACTGCTGAATGGGCTGAATGGAGAAATTCAACAGTACTTCTTTCCATCCTTTTAGCTGAGGAGAGGTCCAGTCACCATAAATACGTTTTACGTTTGCAATGCCATATTTGGCAATTTCTGCAAGAAGGTTCTCAATAACAGAAGGCTGAGCATTATCAGCATCAATTAGAACAGCAAGTTTTCGGGTTGATTCCGATTCCATGGTAAAGTATTTGAAAATTTGTGTTTGATGAAATGTACGTTTGCAATAACTCGAATGAAAATGATCAACCGAATTAACTGTGTTGATGTATAGATATTATTGAGATTAATTTGTGACTGCTAATCACTTACGGTATTATATACACTTATGTTTTGCAATATTGAATGCAAAAAAACGTTTAAAAACAAACCACAAACCTAATTCGATACATATGCCAAAGTGTGAAATTTACGAAGATTTAAAAGGCGAATGGAGATGGAGACAAGTCAAAAAAAATGGTGATATTGTTGAATTCTCTAAAAAAGGTTTTGAAACTCGCGAAGAGTGTGAGAAAAATGGCAAAGAGGAAGGTCCCTGCACATCGTATAAATTAGCTCTCTAAATTGATTGTTGGTTCTCTGGTTCAAGATATGCCCGACAGATTGAAATAAATTGCTCAGGCTGATCGAGAAAGGCATAGTGTCCCGCATTTTCAATTTGAACCAGGACGCCATTCTTTAACTCTTTTTCCATTTTAAAGGCCTGATATAATGGAGTAGCTGTATCAGCTCTACCCCAAATGAGTAGCGCTTCATGCTCTATTTTGGGAAGCAAATCATCCAGGAATTCAGTTACAGATTTTACAAATGTTTCTCTCATCACGCCGGAGAGTTGTTTGTAATCTGACGACCCCAGAGACTTCCACAGATTTGTTGACCTGAGGCTTTCTAACCCTTTTTCGCGCAGTTTACCGGGCAATATAGTGAACGGCGCTTTAAGCACTTTAGCCGTGTATTTTCTAATGTAGTATCTGGCTGACCGTTTTGGTTTGAGCCCGGCTCCTCCGGTAATTATTATTTTGTCAAATATATCCCGGATACTGCGATTCAGCAGTTTTAAAAGCACTCTGTTTCCGTAAGAGTGAACTAAAATATCAATCGAATCTTTTTGGATTACAGTATGGATAAATGCTTCTGTAAAATCGGCATATTTGTCGACATCCCAGGCTTCAGCAGGTTCAGGTGAATTTCCAAATCCCGGAAAATCTACCAGGTAACAAGTTCGAATATCGCTCAATTTTTTAGCCAGTGGAGTCATTACTGCAGAACTGCTTCCCCAGCCATGAAGAATTAGAATTGGTTTTCCTGTTCCTGTTTTATACCAGGCGGCACTGTTTCCCTCAAAAGTAAATGTTTGCTGATCCATAGATCACAAATAGATGATAAACTGTAAGGCTTTTCGATTTTTTGTTTCATAAAGGTAAGGGAATGGATTGAAAAACCCTTTGTCAACCTTATCAAAACAAGAGAATAATGAAACGGAAACTCTTTTATTTTTTTGAACGGCTTCAGATTAAACGCAGTGAAAGAATAGCAATTTCACTGTTAATGGTGTTAACTGTTCTAATGACTTTTGCATATAGCTTTACTGATTTGATTTTTCCAGAACCTGAGTTTGATTACTCGGTATCGGATTCTATTTTTGCAGCAAAAAGTGCGCAACTTGCTTCAGAAAGAGAAATGATATTAGAACGATATCGGCCTGTAGACGATGTAAAGATATCAGAAACTTCCTTGATTCACGTACAAATAGATACCATACCAGCCGATTCAACAAAGGAGAGTACGATGGCTGTTTCTGATTCGTTGATAAACATAAATACAGCATCGGCGGAAAAGCTGCAGGAATTGCCCGGAATCGGACCGGCTTATTCTAAGCGGATTGTGGAGTGGCGACTTAAAAACGGCCTTTTTGTTTCAAAAGAACAACTATTAGAGATAAAAGGAATAGGTGAAAAGAGACTGGAAGCAATTCAGCCTCTTATAACATTATAAGCTGATGATTTAGTTAAAAGCTGAAAAATCAGTTTAATTTTCTTCACAGTTTCCAATATGCTTTTCTATACCCGTGTGCTTTCCCTATTTTCAGGGAAACTTTTAAAACATATTTATGGCAAATCGAATTTTATGGGCTGACGACGAGATCGATCAGCTTAAAGCTCACATTATTTTTCTAGAAGACAAAGGGTTTGACATTACTCCCGTTACGAACGGCGAGGATGCAGTATCCCTGATTAAGAGTAGACCCTTTGATATTGTTTTCCTGGACGAACAGATGCCCGGAATGGATGGACTTGCTACCTTGGATCAGATCCAAAATATCCAACCCTCTTTGCCGGTTGTTATGATTACGAAAAGTGAGGAAGAGTCGATTATGGAGGATGCGATCGGGAGTAAAATTTCTGACTATTTGATCAAGCCGGTTAATCCGAATCAAATTCTTCTTACTGTAAAACGAATTTTGGATAAACAGAGAATTCAGAATGAGAAGGCGGCACAATCTTATCTTAAAAATTTCAATGAATTGTCTGCTCGGTTTAGTGATGACACCGATTGGAAGGGTTGGATTGAAATTTACAAGACGCTCACACATTGGGAAATGAATCTGGAGTCGAGCGATGAAGGACTTCAGCAGGTACTGCAGGATCAGTTTCAACAAGCGAACCAGGCATTTGGACGCTTTATCAAAATGGAATACAGAAGCTGGCTGAAGGGGAATGATGATGCTCCGCTGCTGAGCCCGTTTTTACTGGAAGAGAAGGTTTTTCCTCGATTGAGAGATGACGAAAAGGTGGTTTTTGTACTGATTGATTGCATGCGTTACGACCAGTGGCTATTGTTTCAACAGATCCTGTCTGAATATTATACGATCGATACCGACTACTACTATTCCATTCTTCCCACGGCCACACCCTACTCCAGAAACGCAATATTTTCCGGGATGTATCCGCAGGAAATTAAACGCAGATATCCGCAACTATGGGAAATGGGGCAGGATGAAACCTCTCTGAATCGTCATGAAGAGGAGTTACTGAAAAAATATCTGCAGAGAAATCACTTTTCAGATCAGGTTAAGTATGAAAAAATTATCGACCCTGAGGATGGAAACCGAATTGCATCAAAAATATCAAATTACACACAATCTCAGCTGACAGCCATTGTTTATAATTTTGTGGATACGTTGGTCCACAGCCGGTCAGACTCGGAAGTGCTGAAACAGATTGCACCTGATGTACCCGCATTTCGATCTTTGACAGAAACCTGGTTTCAGCATTCATCACTTTTGAGGATTTTTAAAGAACTGGCGGATGAGAATGTAACTGTAGTTGTTACAAGTGATCACGGTTCGGTTCGCGCTTTGCGGGATACGAAAGTTTTTGGTGACAAAGACGCGGCAACCAATTTGCGATATAAATATGGCCGCAATCTCAGGGCCGAAGAGAGTGCAGCAATCTATATAGACAAACCGGAAGAGTATATGCTGCCTGTGGATCCCCCGGCAAACAGTTTTATCATAGCTAAAGAGGATTATTTCTTTGTCTATCCAAATAACTACAACAAATTTCAAAATCGGTACAAGGATACATTTCAGCATGGCGGAGCTTCGATGGAGGAGATGATTTTGCCCGTTTCCATTTTGAAGTCGAAAAAGTAGACTAATGGAAAAGAAAATCAGCCGCAGTGAAGAGGAGACTTTCCGGATTGCCAAGGAGTATGCCATGCAA
>NZ_JAWLDW010000114.1:0-8733 GCF_041686455.1 Rhodohalobacter sp. | reverse complement strand
TGGAATATCAAACTGAAAAGATCTTTAAAACCATCTTGCTTACCGCTAACGAAGCTAAAAAGTGGCGAATTGAAAGGGAGGAGGATCGTAAACGAGAAGAACAACAACGAATCATAAGAGAACGCCAACGACGTGAGGAGCAATTAGAGCAAAAGAAAAGAGCGGACTTGGAGCAAGAATCTGCTTTCTTCACAAAATCACATTATATCTATCAGTATATCGAGGAAGTAGAAATCCAGATTAAACAGAAAGAGTTGAACCAGGAGCAGTTAGCAAGGTTCATTAAATGGAAAAACTGGGCTATCAAACATGCTGACCGACTCAATCCGGTAAAACAGAAAATTGACGCAATCTTAAATCCGGTTGAGGAAGAGGAACCGAAACTTCATTTGTGGTAGCTCAATTTAAGTTGGGGCTGGTAGAAGTGAATCTAAAGTGATCACAAATATCTATTGTTAAACATTATTGATCAGACAAATTTTGTTAACATGCTACCCTTTATAAACCTGCTCCTGATGCCAGTCTAAAAAAGCAGGGGAAGGGCGGTCTATTGATTGATCCGGTAGATTGGATATCGGTTTACCGTGATAGGCATAGTACTCTTTCCCGTTTTCAAATTCCTCACGGATTTTTCTACTGACCTCTACGTTATGATCATCAGTCACGGTTATGTATCCCTTATCAAACAGAATATGCATATCGGATCTAAGTAAGAGGCCATTCTTTGTGAGGTTTGGCCCGGATTCAGCATAGGGCTTGATGTGAGCTGCCTCCAATACCGGGAGAGTTTTCTCTTTGGTGATGGAGCAGCGGTATTTATAGGCATCGGTGACCATCGCACGGAATGCACTCTGGCCGATACGGGCACGAAGCTCATATGTGCTGCCGTATCGCGATTCTGGTTCTTTAACAGCCAACTCACCCTCTCTGTACTTTTGAGTATCCAGACGCTCTTTCACCTGCCTCCAAACATTAGCACCAATGGGTTCATCGGTACTGTACGATTTTCCCTTTACAATGTTTTTGCTCCAATTCTCAGGAATGGGTATCCAGTCCTGACGATCAAAGAAGAAAGGCTCGGTTAGGATTGTACTGCCGATGGTTGGATTGAGGCCGTCACCGTCTCTGAATTTCATGATCGACTGACGAAACTGATCATAGGTAGCTGCTCCGTTCTTGATGCCAAACGCATCCCAGGTTAAACTAAGTGGGAGGAATAGGTGTTTCACAAAAAATCCTCCACCCACAATGAAGTTATTCGGGCTGTGCAGCTTAAACAGAAAGGGTGCCCCTTCCTGGATCACCTTGAAATTCGATTTATCCCTCGGCCGCCAGAAGTTCACCTCGTCCGGCTTGTGCTGAGCCAGAAAGTGAAACCAGTTATCATCTGTGACGCCAATGTAGAATTTCATCAGTCAAGCGTTTTCTTATAGTCTTTTCCCTTCTCAGTAAGCCGGTATTTTTGATTCGGATGATTCGGGCTTTCCTGAATCGTGTATTCAATGAGTCCAGACTCAAGAGCAGGATTTAAATAGTTTTTCCGAAAGTTTTTCCGATCCGAGAGTCCCAGTTTTTCCTGAATTTCATCCCGGCTCAATTCCATTTCAAGATTCAGTATCAGCTGATCTACTTGGGGGGTAACTTGGGGGGTAACTTGGGGGGTAACTTGAGGGGTGCCTTCTGAATAGTCCATCTCAGGAGCCGGAAACGCCATTCGAAGAAAGTTATCTGAAAAGCTAAAACAGTCTCTGGAGTATGTTTCCAAAATACGGGGAACGCCTGACCCTAATTGTTCAACCAGGCCAAGATCCCGAAACACCCGCATAAGTTCACGGTTTCGGGGTACTGAAAAACCCTCAAAAAATTCATCCCGGCTTAATCCTTCCGGTAACCCGCCTGCCGACGTAATTTCAATTCTGTCAGAAAAGATCTCAAACTTAGGCGGTACCTCTTTGGAGTAGTCATTATGGACAAAAGCATTGATGACAGCTTCACGTAATGCTACCGGATGCCAAAGCCGGGTGTTTTCTCTTTCTCTGGATGTAATTTTTGTGATCGTAGTGTTTAAAACATCGATTTTATCCAATACCTGCTTGGTGGCTTTGACCAAAGACTCCTGTCCGTATTCATTGCTTTCTGCCAAGTCCGAACGGCCCATGCCATTGTACTTGGCTACTTTAATGGACAAATTATTTCGGTCTGCCAGTAAGTAAGCGGCATAGTTATATTTTCCATCCTCGTTTAAAAGCTCAAGGTTTCTGGCAAACTGTTTATTCAGGGTGATGCCCGCAGCTTCATAATAAATTTTGAGCTGCTCAAAGGTTAAATCCTGACGTGGAGAAGTGATTTTGCCAATGGAATTCCGGGTTCGTTTAGAAAAGAGTTCCTCGATCATTTTAACCGGCATAGGCTCGGCCGCAGTTCCTGTGCGGATATAGCACCCTTTCTCCGACATGCCATACTTTTTCAGGTAGTAAGGTTTTTCCGGTCCGCTGGCCACAATGATTTTAATTACATCATTGCCTTCATGCTCTTCATGAACCACATCAAACAAGCCCATGCATGAAGGAAGAATATTATTTTTAAGGCGATCCTTAACCTTCAGCATATCGCTGTCTGAATCAGAGACGCCGGCCACATTGCCCTTTTTATCCAGGCCGATATAGATTATACCCCCTTCATGGTAGTTCAGAAAAGCAACGACTTCTTTTTCGAGGTCTCCGGTAAGCTCTTGTTTATATTCTATTCGGTTGGTTTCGGTCATGTTTATAAATTACAGGAGATTCGAAAATTTTGTTTTTATGCTCGGTCAAAAATATGAATTTATTTGATCCAGGTGAATTCTTGAATAACTACTCAAAAGCCCCCTTCCAAGCCTCTATAACCATCACCATGGCCAGGGTATCCAGCTCGCAGTAGCTTAACAAGGCATTGAAAACGGCATCTCTTTCTTCCTGGGGTACATCATCAAATTGCATTCGGGCATAGGCCATCATGGCACTGCCGCCATCTGCGATAAACTCTTCACCGGTTTCATAGTCCGGGAGATTTTCAAAGCTGATAGGTGGCAGCAGTTTGTATGGATCAATAGCAGTACCCTCTTCATTTTCCTGATACCAGATCTGACCATTGAAGTTTTTACCCTGATAGGGCTGACTGTATTTATCTTTTAACGATTCACTGGTATTTAAAATGGCCGGTAGTACTTTTTTGATGCTGATGGAGCCTTTGAAATCCTTATGGTAATGATACTGCTTGATCAGCTTATGCAGGTCCACCATCTCCCGTTCACCACCGCGAATAATGGTCTGAATCCACTCAATGAGTTCATCCGCATCTTTAACCTGATCACGATCATCAGTAAGCTGATTCATCACTTCGGTCAGCAGAGTGTTTTCAAAATGTGTGTATTGAAAAATAGTGCCTTTGTCATTGTCTAAGACTGATTTTAGCTGACGGACACACTCATAGTTCGGAAAACTACCTCGCTCCCGATCGATCCACTCGGCTGAGTGGGTAACCGTTCCATCCTCCTGCATGGTGTGGACCGAAAACTGAAATGCGAGTTGCTCATATGGCCGTCTGCCCTTAAGAAATGGGATAGCAAGTCGAAGAGCTTCAAAATCGAGAAAGTGGAGAGGATACTGCCAGCGACTCATCTCTTCGTACAACGGATTCAATATCACTTCATCTTCAGAGATACCTCCCGTTTCAATCTGGATTTGAACAGTCTGACGCTCTTTGGAATCCCAGGCATCCAGTTTTGATGTAATTCCGTCCGGATTGGCTGGCAGATTCTCCCTCCTCACATCTTTGAGGTGATAGATACCCTTCTCCACCATGTTACTGTAGAAACTCCGACCGTTCCACAAATCAAAGATGTGAGGCTCCTGAAAATCATCGTCGTCCCATCCCAATGCGATTTTCCAGCAGGAACCAAACCCACTATGCTGGCCATCTTTCAGCTTCTCCAGGGGTACTCGAAACTCACAGCTTCTGCATTTGTCTCCAATTTCTACAGGATATTGCTCATTCCGGATATGATAATCTGCAAGCGTATGCATCCACTGTGAAAAATCGAGCTGTTGAAGGGGTGTTTTCTTCGCCTCCGGTATAGCTTTCCCTGCCAGAATGGTAGCCACAGCTTCGGAAACATCCACCTTCTTCAAAATCGGTTCACCCAGATCAGCCAGGGTGGTACCGGGTTTCAGTTTGATCTCTTTTCGGCCATTTTCATTTTCCACCACCCGGAACCGCTGATACAATCCGTCTACCGTTGTAACAGCATCCTTGTTGACCAGCATCAGATATGGAGTGACATTCCAGTCGGGATGGGCACGGTTCATTACCCAGTACTGAAAAGCCACATCAAACAAATAGGAAGTCCATTCTGAGCGAATCGTCCCGCTTTGGGTAAAAAACTCTTCATCAGGGTTCCATGATTTGGCTTTTACTTCGATCAGGTTGACATCATTTCCATACTTTTCAAACACATCCACACGGATCAGGAATTTGTCATCATACGTAATAGCCGGTTCATACAATCTGACGCAATCCTTTTGCAACTCCAGATCGGTTTGCGCAATTGCATCGGCACTGTTCAGCGTTTCGATCGCCACGCCACCGGGATGCATCATACAGGCCAGCTCTCCAACCTGCATCCCACCCTCGGCCAGGGATTGCAGAAATTCATCTTCATCTTTTACACTGGGGTATTCATCTCTCTTGGCATAGTAGAGGCGGGAGGCACACTCTCTTGAGGTGTTGAAGAGGGATTTGGTGAGATAGCGTTTTTTAAAAACCATAATTTTTGTACTAAAAAACTTATCAGATTAGGTTATCAGAAACAGCAATGATCGCAGCAGCAACTTGTCTATCTAATGGCTCATCTGTTGGAAGGTTTTCCCATAAATGTACCAGGTCCTGTTTATCGACCGGATGATCTTTTAACCACTTTTTTAAATCCCTGAGACTATTAATGTGTTTTGATCGTCGGCTTGTTTGAGTTTCTTCAGATTTCGAAAAGTATGGATGAAGTAGATCAAGCCATAGCTGACTGAACTCATAGCAATCAATAGAATATCCAGATAAACTGAAATGATTGTTGAAGAGGTTTTGAAAGTTTTTATAAATAGTTATTAAGCTTTTATCCTGCTCAATTTTCTGCTCTTCAAGCTTTATCCAATATTTGAGTAAGTTTTCGAATATTATCAGAGACAGTCGTTTCTTGTTCGGGAGTAATTGAAGCTGACCATTGTTTAGAAGCTCCACAAATTTATTAATTGATCTATCAACAGCCTTTGATTTGGTTTTAATGTTGGAACAGTTTGGCAGCTTGGATTGCAAAAATGAACAAATTTCAGGCAGATCTCTAATTAACTCACCTTCATTTTTAATCAACACCCATTTCGGAGCTCTCTTTTCCGTGCCTTTGATAGCAAAAAAGCCCCAGCATTCGTTAGATTCTACAATACTAACTCGAGACAATACCTTTGCGGTAACTTCTTTGTATTGCTCGTAAAGCTTTTCATTAATTAAACCGTCTGATTCTATAAACTCCCTGACCGGCTTAAATGCATCATCAACACCTCCCCATTCCTTATCCTCTTTTTGGCGTTCTTCATAGAGGTTCTTCATCTCTTCCGGGGCAATCTTTTCCGTACCGTTTGTATAGAAGGATTCAGGTACTGAAATATTAGAACCGATGACCGTACTGACTAAATCATGACGATTAATAAATTTTTTATCCGCTTCCAATTTGAACACATCATGATCATCGGGCCAGAAAATGTCAATTTTCTTGTGAGGACTATCTAGCCGATCTACTCTTCCGGCTCTTTGTTCCGCTTTACGTATAACAGTCGGCATGTCCAGAAAAACTACTGCTGATGATTTCTGCAGATTCACGCCTTCAGATAGAGCATCGGTACACAGACCAATGACTGAGTTACTTTCGGAGGAGGGGTGGAAATAATTCTGAATCTCATCTTTGCCGCTATCACTTTGGCTGCCTGTAGCTATTGCCAGCTTTGTCTCTTCAGAAGTGTATTCTTGCAGGATCTTTTCCAATACATAATGAGTAATCACAATGCTGTCAAAAGCTAAAATATGACTCTGATCCCTCACCAAATTGGATAGAAATTTAGCCTTAGATCGTTCTCTACGATTACTTATACGTTTTGCACAATCAACGATTTCCTCCAGTAATCTAATCTCTTCATCAACAGCATTACGATACAACTCTTTATTTTTAATCCACTCTGGTAAATGTCTATCATCGAGATTTTTGATTTTAGGTACTTCGTCAATCTTCTTAAGAGTTGATAATATGTCTCCAGAATCAGTTTTAGGAATAGATCCGATACCAGCCCATTTACAGGCCCTTTTAGTGCCTAAAATATGTTCAATCAGTGCCGCTCTTGACGATCTTAAACAGTTCTTGATGTTATAGCGTGATAGTGCTGCAGCTGATTTGATCCGACCATTCGTAAAACTTTGAGGGTCGGTTCCTTCTCTAATTTGTCTTTTGGTCAAAGTTATTTTCTGGAGATAGAGAATCCCCTTCAATTGTCGACATAAGTGATCGATCTTTTTCCCAAGTTCTACATCTTGATCTTCCTGTTCGACCGGATAAATATTACAGACATGTTTCGGAAATCGGCAGAGTTTACCAAACTGATCTTTAAATGACTCGGGTCTTCGGTCAATAATCTCGTTAATTTCTCGCTTGGTTCTTCTGACAATAAATTTTTGAGAATACGATCTAAGCTGCTCCAATACTTCTGAACTAGGCTGCGAGCCGCTGCGTGATCTTTTCAGTTTTTTATATGCCTTATAAGCCGATTCCGATAAATTGTCGAGGCCCAACAGTTCAACCATACGAAGCAGATCATTCCATTTCCGGTTAATCGGAGTGGCTGTAAATAGTACCACATGGTCAGCCTTATTATTTTTAATCGTCTGCGATCGGTTGGACATCATATTCAAGTAGTTGTGCGCTTCATCAACCAAAAGCACTGTAGCTTCCTGAATATCTTTCAGATGAGACTGATTCTGAGTACTCGTTAAATGGCTCAGTATCCCGTGGGATATCGGATTTGCTACCGTAAAGTAAAGCCTGTCCAGCTCCTGCTGCCAGTTATCAAGAACCAGGGGAGGGGCAATTATTTTGTATTTACTTCTGGTACCGCGCCCCTGCTGCCAAAAGCGGTTTAACAAAGCGGCAAGCAGGTGCGCCCCGACCCGGGTTTTCCCTGATCCGGTTGGCTCCGCAATCAACACACTTCCCTCATTGTCCAAAATGAACAGAGCTTGTCCGATGGCTTGTCGCTGCGTGGGCCACAATCTGAAATTTTGTCCGGGATGCAAATCATTAAAGTACTTTTCAACCCAGCCCCCCTCTAAAAGCTCAGCTATAGCTCGGGCTAATGCTTCATCCCAATCAACGAGTTGAAGAAGTTTTCTCAGTAGCGCAAGCAGATCCTCGTTGTAATCCTTGCTTTCAGATAAATATTGTCGTGCAATACCATTTAGATCCTCATATGCGGGATCACTTTTTTCATAGCGTACATTAATTTCAGCCTGAAGCGCCATTCCTGAATGGGAATAATTACTTGAGCCCATCATCAGGTGGTGATCACCAACATATACCTTTCCGTGTAAATCCGGATGAATCTTAAAATTTAATTTCTCCTCCTCAATTCCCTTGATCAATGAAAGAAGTGGGCCATTAAGCTTGATGGATATTCCTTTTTCAAGCCAGTAATCTGCAATTTGATAGGAAAACGTGTTCTTCTTTTGGGAGAGTCTTTTTTTAAACAGCTCTTCTCTAATGATAGGCTCATTACCTAAAACAATTGTGATTGATTTGTTCAACCATGTTTCTTCATCGCCGATCTGTTCAATCAGATATGCAAGTGAACTAAAACCGGTAAGAATCAAAAAATTGTCAGAAGCTTCCAGATCTTTTTTAACCCATTTTCCCACTTTGCCAAGTTCGTTATTCAGCGGATAACTACCAGCAGGAGGCCACTGCCATTTGAATAATTCTCTCTGGTCGTCTCTACTCATTGGAAAGTTATTAGTTCAATTTGTCCAACCACAATTCACATGCTATTTATCTGTATTTAATACATACTTTTGGCCCGGATGACGAGGTGTTTCAGGGTATAAATATTGAATGATTTCTCTTTCAAGCAGTCCTTTTAATGTGCGTTGTAGTGCACCCGTTCGTTTTGTCAATCCCAATTCTTTAACAATCTCTTCTGTTGAGCATGGCCCCTCACTTAAAAGTTCTAAAATAGCTTTTTCGGTATCACTGAGCTCTATTTCTTTAGCTTGACCCTTAGCTTGACCCTTAGCTTGCCCCCCTGCAAGGCCCCTGTTTTCCATATCCGCATGAACTGGCAAAACTGCCAGAAAATAGCACCGTTCATCATCGGTTTCGAACTTCGGCTCCTGAGATCCATTTCTTTTCATGGCATCATAAATCTTAGGAAAACCGGTAGCACGCCCTTCTGTGAGCTGAAGCTCTTTTAGAAAATCTCCAATCCTTCTATTCCGGTATTCTCTGGATACAATACGTTTCTTCTTAAGCATTTTGTTATCTACGGGAGGCAGCGGACCGGGAAAGCTGAGCACTTCAATTTGATCCAGACGAATATTTACTTCGATTGGACTTCGTCGCTCATAACTTTTGTGGTAAACGGCATTTGCCAATACCTCTTCAATGGC
>NZ_JAWLDW010000113.1:5852-8816 GCF_041686455.1 Rhodohalobacter sp. | reverse complement strand
GATCACTGGGTTATTTTAGGTCACCCGTTTTCTACAAACCGGCGCGACCAGTTGATATTACGCACTTTCGAATTTGATTTATCGCATCCTGCACTTTCGGTCGTCCAGTTTCAGGAAGATGACGGGTATAAAACAACAATGATTCTGGGTTCTTTTGGTGGGCTCTTTCTCATCATTCTTGGGTGGTTTTTTTACCGAAATATTCTTTCAAGCGGCGACAGAGACAGATCGAAACATCGAACAAAATCATCTCCTTACATCATGGAGATTTCTAAAGACGGTGAAGAAGAACTGGCTGTCTATTTTGACGGCAAAAAATTCAGCCACTCCGGTGACGTTTACCTGTCAAGAGTGTTTGATGTTATCTACCAGATGAAACAGGAAGGCACCTCAGAAATGCTCATCTCAGATCTTGATCAAAAGCTCTTTTCTGATAACACACATTCTTCCTACAAATCCAGAACCCGGCGGAAAGTTATACAAGTAATTAACAGCGAGAGCGATTACGAAATTATTGAAGAAAAGAAGAGTCAGACCGACAAAAGGGTTAAAGTTATCGATGTAAATCTTGACAAGATAAAAATCACCCATCAGGACTCTTAAACGGCATTTAGTCAACTAATTGTCAACTATCCGTTAACTAAAAGTATTGTATTCTTTCCGGAATAGACGGTATTATGTACATGGGTTGAGAACACATCTTATCCATACAGATGTAGCTGTAGAAAAACTTGAGAACTAACAACAAGTACGAACACATACTTGAACCGCACAATGGCTGACCCTGTTGTGCGGTTTTTTTATTTCTATACCTTAGACAAGAGATATTTTTATAACCCCCACTTTTTGTAAAAGTTTTTTTTAGAAAAACTTGAATTCAGAAAACGCCCGCCGTCAATTGAAGTGAACTAATCTAGTTGGCATAGAATGGCATCGGCTACTTCATCTATTGCTATATACTAAAAAAGGACGTTAGTAATTTACTAACGTCCTTTTTTGTCGGGACGATCCCGAATTACTCGGGAAACCGTGGAGCATACCTCCACAAAGAAAAAACAGAAATTGAGTTGATTAAACCAGTTGTTGAAAAAAGAAAAGCCCACTGCGATATGCAGTGAGCTTATTGTTGTCGGGACGACAGGATTTGAACCTGCGACCCCTCGACCCCCAGCCGAGTGCTCTACCGAACTGAGCCACGTCCCGTTGTGTTTAAACGCCGATTTTAGTACTCTATCGAACTTTTAAATAGCAATAGAATAACAGCGGTTTAACTTTACCATACAGAAATGAAAATTAGCGGTATTTAAACCTAAATACAACGTTAATTCGGTGGATATTAAGATCCAAAAACAGTTCCGTATTTCATCTACGAATAAATATCTCACACGGTATCCCATCCATTTGTACTACTCCACCCCTTTTCACTATTTAAAAAGTTCACCCTGCCTTAATTGAAATAATTTTCTCATATTGGGAAAATTTCAATTCAATCAGACATATATGGTTCGAAACGGACTTTCACTTATCACAATTCTGCTGCTGCTCTCTTCCTGTTCTTCAAACCCTCAACAATCGACAAATAATCCGTTCGACGGTCCTAGTCCCTGGCCCGACATCAGGAAAGACCGTATTCAATCCCTACTGCCGGAAGCGATGAAACGGGCGAAAGTGGAAGCATGGGCCATACTTTGTCGTTCCAACAACAACGATCCGTTAGCTCGCCATGTGGGCTGCGAAAATGCAGTGGCACCGTCTGTATTTCTTTTCCAACTGGTTGATGGTGATGTTTACTCAATCGTTTTCACACCTCCGGGAGAAGCCACAGCACTTCAGGATATTGCCCTTCATGACAGCATAGCGGTTGTCGACCGGAATCCGGGAGCTTTGGTTGAAGCAGCAGACTATATCAACCAAAATATTATTGGTAAGCTGGCCCTCAACTTTAGCGAGACAAACGAAATAGCAGACGGCCTCAGTTTTACTCAGCATCAACGTCTGACAGATCTTTTGACCCAGCCGGTTGTAAATCAAATTGTCTCTTCCGAAGAGTTGGTCTTCGAATGGCTCTCCGTTAAAACCCCTGCTGAAGTTGACATTCTTCGGAAAGCCGCCGAACTGACGGCACAATGGGAGGTTGAAGCCTACCAGCAAGTTATTCCGAACGAAACAACCGATAAGGATGTAGCAGATTTTTTAAAAGCTAAAATGCGGGATCACGGTGTAACCGACGCTTGGTCTCCCGATCAAAACCCGGCCGTGAACTCCGGTCCCGATCGCGGTCATGCTCATCCAACGGATAAGATTATACGTCCGGGTGATGTCATCCAGATCGACTTTGGAATCAAAGTTCACGATATGTGGGTGACCGATATTCAGCGTTTTGCTTACGTTCTACACCCTGATGAAAGTGAGCCCCCGGCTGACATTCAGAAGTACTGGGATGTGGCAAGAGACGCCAACCGTATGGTACTTGAAGTGATGCAGCCCGGAATTACCGGATTAGAGGTGGATCGCGTTCAAAGAAACTGGCTTGCAGAAAATGGATCGATGAATGTAATGTGGAATACCGGTCATCCGGTGGGATATGTTGCTCATGATGTGGGTCCCAGTCTGGGTGGAGCACAAGAGGGTCGCGATCCAAGTTCGACGGCTTACGAACCTCTCCGTGTTGGAAATGTTTTTGCCTACGATGGTTTTTACATGTGGGAAATTGAGGGCGGAACCAAAACGATCTCTGTTGAAGAGATGGCCGTTGTTACAGAAACCGGCGCTGAATATTTAACCGAGCCGCAGGAAGATCTGATTCTGATCTCTTCGAATTAAAGCATCCGGCCATAAATGACCGGCCTGCCTTCCGAAGCTTTTCTGAACTGCAAAATATCAATGTTTAAAATAGCGCAGGTAGGCTCGCTTATGAAGCCCCAATTTTGGGGCTTTTCTGTTTTATATCAAATCTTACTCAAT
>NZ_JAWLDW010000113.1:0-5752 GCF_041686455.1 Rhodohalobacter sp. | reverse complement strand
CAAATCTTACTCAATCAATCCCTCCAAACCCATTTATGGGTTTTACATACGAGCGCGGGATTTATCCCCGCGAAGATAAAAGCGATGAGTTAATTTCAACTTTTGTTGAAAACATTCAAATTTCATAGAGAAATCTTAAAACTAAGTCTCCAGTGATCAGTTAATCGGTCGTTCGTCCATCGTTATTCGTCAATCGTATTGAAATGAATGACGAATCACCGAACGCCCGAACTGCGATGGACGATTCTAAAACCAAAAAAATTAATCTCTTTCGGCCGGAACCAGGAGAACCGGGATTTTACTCTGCCGGGTTACCTGGTTACTCACCCCTCCTATAAAGAATCTTTCCACAAAGCCTTTACCCTGACTTCCCATAATCATCATAGTGGCTTTATTATCTTCTGCTGCTGAAACAATCTCTTTGGCAGGTGTTCCAAACGTGATGTAGATCTGGGCATTTTCCCGTGTATTGCCGGACAGCTGATCCCGCATTTCATCCAAAATCTGTTCTGTCTGTTTGGTCAGCTCATCACGGCTAACCGGATCTTTCAGTGCAATGGCGTGATGTCCCTGAACGTGTACCAGGGAGAGTTTTTTAATCAGCCCCTCTTTATCCAGTTTTTTAATCACTTCAAACGCACGATAGGCATTTTCAGAAAAGTCGGTTGGATGTAACACATGATCCAGTGATTTTTCATGAGCCTGACCAAGAACAAGCTTCCGTTTCTCTACGTCATCATCGTACCACTCCACTTCCATGTTGATCAGATAGACCGGTAGATCGGATCGGTGAAGAACCTCTGTAGCCGTGCTCCCCATCAGCATCTCCTGAACTTTACTGTGTCCACGGTTACCTATTACTACAAAATCAGCAGCATGTTCTTTCGCAGATTCCAATATCTCTGTAGGAGGATAAAAATGCACCCCGCTTCTTATCTCAATCTCAACCGTAAGATCTTCAGCTTCAAGCTTCTTTTTATACTTTTCCAGTACTTCACGGTGCTCTTCGGTATTCACTTCTTTACGCTTGGTGCTGTATGGTATCGGAACCACATTGACCAGAGTTACTTTTTTCATTCCAAATTTTTTCAAGTGAGGGACACAACTCACAACCAAATCACTGGCTTCTGAAAGGTCAAGCGCTACTACGGCGTGTTTAAATAGTATAGACATATGATCTCCTCTTTATTTAAAACTAAACTCTTACTTTTTCTACTCTAATTTAAGTTAATTAAAACCATCTGCTTTTGTTATAGGGTTTTCCACGATTTATAATCACCTAAAAATCACCAATTATAAGTCCATTGAACCTCTGCTTTTACAGCAATTTTTCCTTCCGAACCGTGAACCCGTAGTGCTGTTTTGGTATTATCAATGCTTTTTCCGCAGATCGTAATCTGTTCACCCAGGTATACAGGCCCTACATTTTCATACTTAATTTCTGAAATAACTTTACCGTCTGCCTTTGATGTAAATGCATCGATCATCAAATGAACTAAAAATGGCGCATGAACAAGAACATTTGGATACCCCTCCATCTCACGCGCGTAATCCTGGTCGTAATGAATTCTGTGACTGTTGAATGTTAATGCAGAATATCGGAAGAGCTGAATGGAGCTTGGTTTGGTAGATTTTCGCCACTCCGGATCGATATCCAACGGCTGTGTACGTATGGGATGCGCTCCCTTCTCACTCTCTTCCCTGAATACGATGGTCTGTTCCTCATCAATGGCAACTGCACCGCGTGTGCTAATCTGATGGCGAATGGTTACAAAACAGAGCTCCCCCGATTTCCCTTCTTTTTCATCAATTTTGGTAATCGTCGACTTCATGTCTGCCGGCACACCTGATTTCAAGGGTTTTTTAAACTTGATTTTACCGCCTGCCCACATTCTGCGAGGCAGTTCCACCGGTGGAAGAAAGTCGCTGTTTCGTTCATGTCCATTAATTCCCAAATCCGCTTGGGGAATGGGAGGATTGAAATAGATCCAATGACCGCAAGGTGAAATTTCCGAACCTTCACTTACCGAATCAGGATCGCCATTCATCAGCGCTTCTAACTTCTGAAGCTGTTCGGTAGCCATCGTATCTGAAATGTCGAAAGAATTTCCAATCCACTTACTTATATCCATCAGCTAAACTCCTTTTTAATTTTTTCATCATGTTCTCCCAAAGCAGGGATTTTGCCAAAATGTATTTCAAATCCCGTAAAACGAGCCGGTCTGTCTGCCATTTTAATCATTTCTCCGTTCATCTCCACTTCGGTCAATCGCAATTGTGGATGTTCGGCAAATTGTTCAAGAGTGTTCAGGTTCGCAAAAGCTATTTGGTGCTTTTTCAGAAGCTGAATCACTCTTTCATGGCTAAGCTTTCCGACCTTATTTTGAATAAGCTCATTTAAGAGAGTAACATTCTTAACCCTCTCTGAGTTTTTCATAAATCGCTCATCTGAATGTTCAATTGCAGAGTTTAGAACACCATTACAAAATCTTTTCCACTCCCGCTCATTCTGAATACCAATCATCACATCCCGGTTATCTGCCGTCTTAAACGGGCCATAAGGTGCAATCTCTGCATGATGCACACCCTTTCGTTGAGGAGTTCTTCCGGCATATTTTTGATGAAACCACGGCACCATCATCCAATCGGCCATCGAATCGAACATTGAGAGCTTGATTGAAACTCCCACTCCAGTTTGATCCCGATGCATCAATGCTTCCAAAATTGCCGAATAGGCGTGCATGCCCGTACTAATATCGGCAATGGATATTCCAACTTTTGCACGCATGTCATCGTCGCCGGTCACATCAATCAAACCCGACTCAGCCTGAACCAGATTGTCATAAGCTTTCATTTCTGCATATTCACCCTCTTCTCCATACCCGCTGATGTCACAAGTGATCAGTTTTGGATATTTTTTACGGAGTGATTCGCTTCCAAACCCCAACTTCTTCATCGAGCCGGGCTTCAGGTTTTGAATCATTATGTCCGCTTTTTCAACTAGCTTAATAAAGAGTTTTTTTCCTTCTTCCGATTTTAAATTGATCCGAATCGACTCCTTTCCGCGATTCACCCATGCAAAATAAGTGCTCTCACCGTTTACTGAATCATCATAATCCCTTGCAAAATCGCCCGACTCCCGTTCCACTTTAATTACACGCGCACCGGCATCCGCCAGCCGACAACTTGCAAAAGGGGCCGATACTGCCTGCTCAACCGAGACAATAGTTACATTTTTAAGCGGCTGAAATTTCATGAAATAACACTCACAATTTTCGTTTAGATATAAAAAAAGCCGAACTCCAAAGTAGAAGCCGGCTCTTTCAAATTCAGATTACTAATCCTGCTTCGGACCTTCTCCTTGTCCGCTTCCTTCTGGTCCCTGCCCCTGGGATGGATCCACAAACTGAAGCTGGTTGCTCAATGAAGTTTGAAGCTCTTCCACATCATCTTCGCTGAGCACTTCTGAGATCTGCTCCACACCTACTTTTTTTAGCAGATTGAATATCATTCTGTTGAACAGCATCTGGTGCGCTGCTGAAGAGAGCTGCATCAATTGTTCCTGAGGTACCTGAGCTCCCTGAAGCTTGATTTTGTTAAAAATCGGTTCGAGCAATTTCTCAATATTTTTGTTGAGCTGCTTTTCGAGCTCTTTCGCGTCTTTATTCTCTTTGCTGGTTACTTCTTTTCCTGAAGGATCTACAATTTTCATAAAATAATTTTTTCGATTTACATTCTGTTTCTCATTACAACACAAAGGATAAACATATCAATCCAAAATGGCGATTTTGATTCTTTGTGTGATCGCCCCTCCAAGTTCGAAACCCTTGGAGGCTTTTAGCCCCGTATCAACTTGCTCTGATATTACGAAATCCCTACTATCAAAAACTTATTATCTGATTAAATTACACACACCCAAAATGGACAACCGTTTTCAGCACTACTTTGATCGGGCCCTTCCTCACATTCGAAAATGGTGGTTTTCGGTGATCTGTATTCCATTCTGTTGGGTTTTGGCTGAACAACACTGGATGGCTCTCAGTTGGGAGATCTCCTTTGCCTGGCAATATCCCTATCCATTCTTTTTGTTTCCTTTCTTCTTTTTCATCGACTGGTTTCTGCTGATTGTGCACGAGGCCGGACATACCTTCTTCGGATTTTTTGGCAGCCGGTTTCTCACCATTCTGGGCGGTACTCTTCTTCAGATCCTGCTTCCCGTTCTGATTTTTCTCTACGGATGGTGGAATCGCCAGCATTTTGTAGCTCAGCTGGGATTACTTCTGACTGCATTTTCATGGATCGAATCTTCCGCATACGCAGCGGACGCTGTTGCCCGAAGAATGCCGCTGATCGGAAACCTGCCCGATTCCGCTCACGACTATTATAACATGTTCAGCATGAAAGGAGTGCTTGCCAATCATATGACCTACGCCTGGGGAATGTACTGGATTGGGATCATTACCACTGCGCTCTTTTTGATCTATCCGCTTTTTAAACGAAAGCATTACGATTATGTAGATCTAGAGATGGAACTGTAAATCAACCCATCAAGGGCTTTAGGATCTAAATTAACAAACGGATATAAGTTAAATAGAATAATATCTATCCTGAAAGGATAGTATATGAATAACCTTGGGTGACGCTTGCGAACCCAGGGTGAACAGTGAATATAAAAACACAACCCTGAAAGGGTTGAACTACAATCAGTGATCAGGCATTTTAGTATTTAAAATAATGGAGAGAATTATGGGCACTTACACACAATTACTATATCAGATCGTATTTAGCACCAAAAACCGACAGCCTATTTTAATAAAAGAAAACCGGAAAGAACTGTTTAAATATATCTGGGGCATTCTGAACAACAAAAATTGTCATCTATATCGTATAAACGGGGTATCAGATCATATTCACATCATAACTCATATTCACCCTACTCATTCAGTTTCAGACTTAGTTAAAATTGTTAAGGTTTCAAGAGGAAACTTTATAAAAAGTAAGAAACTATTTACAGATTTTGAGGGGTGGCAAGATGGTTACGGTGCATTTACTTATAAAATTACCGCTCTTGATCGTTTAATTGAGTACGTAAAAAATCAGGAAAAACATCATAAAAATGTAAGCTATAAAGAAGAATTCATTTCTCTTTTAGAAGAGCATAAGATTAAGTTTGATGAGCGAAATTTACTTTAACATCTGTCATTAAACCCCTTCAGGGTTTTCAACTCTTTTTTGACGAATTACCACGGGTTAAAACCCGTGGCTATTCACATAAAACCCCATTCGGGGTTTATTAATCCAAAAATTTAACCTAGTCTAATCCCAACCCTCCAAGTGTTCCGAACCTTGTATATGTGTGCCAACAATACCGTACTAAAAGATGCGCATTTAAAACCGATTTATCACCGCCATCGCGGCAAAGGGAAAAGCCATAAACAAGCTCTGGGGGTAGTGATGCACAAGCTGCTTCGCATTATCTGGGGAGTTCTCTCCAGCGAAACCGGATATGATCATGCGGTGGATCAGGCCAATCAACAAAAAAAGATCCCTGCTCCCCAAAAAGATGCTCAACGGCAGGAAATGGCGACAAAGCGACGCGAACAACCCTTTGACGAGGCAGCTCCCATAAGCAGAATAGCCACGAAAAAAAGAAAGGCGTACCAACTGTCCCAAGTCAGCAGTGCTGATCAAGTGCGGGATCTTGAGGTACGCCCTAAAAATATAATTGAAGTTTAACGATACAACTTGGAGG
>NZ_JAWLDW010000018.1:28836-36423 GCF_041686455.1 Rhodohalobacter sp. | reverse complement strand
GTTTGTTCTATAGCTAGTGTGGTATCTGCAGCTGTTCTCAGAATTTCTTTCATATCGTTTAATTGTGTGTCTCTGGCATTCAAAGAGTCCTGCAAAGACATAACCCGTTCAGAAATTTCTACAACATTTTGCCTCAAAGCATAATCTTCTTTGAATTGATAGAGCGAGCCAATTGGCGTGGCAAAAAATAGTATAGTTGTGAACAATACAGAGAGTAAAATCACAACTACAACCAGCTTAATAATATCTCGGGCTCTTAATCTAAATGAACTTGACCCGTCGGGATTGTTCTCATCCAATACTACAACTGTAACATCCCCCTCACGTTCCGAAAAAATTCGCTTTATAAATTCCCACATGAGTTGTTACAGTTTATCGTTTAATTTCGTACTAAAAAATCAGGATACTGAATAATTTGGTGCTTCTTTTGTAATCTGAACAGAATGTGGATGACTTTCTTTATAGCTTGCAGAAGAAATTTGTACAAATTCTGCCTGTTTAAGTTCCTCAACCGTTTCAGCTCCAACATAACCCATTGCAGCCCGAACTCCACCTACCATTTGGTGTACTACTTCACTCAGATAACCTTTGTATGGCACCCGGCCTTCAATTCCCTCAGGCACTAACTTTAAATCATCTTCTACATCCTGGAAATATCTATCTTTCGATCCCTTTCTCATGGCACTTACACTTCCCATGCCTCTGTAGGATTTATATTTCCTGGATTCATAAATGATGGTTTCGCCCGGACTTTCATCTACTCCGGCAAACATGGAACCCATCATAACTGCATCTGCTCCACCGGCCAATGCTTTAGGAATATCCCCGGTTTGTTTAATCCCGCCATCAGCAATAAGACCAATTCGATTTTTTGAGGTAAATTCAGCGATTTCTAATATTGCCGAAAGCTGAGGCACACCTACTCCGGTTACCACACGTGTTGTACAGATCGAACCCGGACCAACTCCAACTTTCACTACATCCGCACCTGCTTCAACCAGTGCCTCAGCAGCAGCCCTTGTTGCAATATTTCCACCTACAACATTCAGGTCTCTATATTTGGCTTTTATATCTCTAACAGTTTTTATTACTCCTTCTGAATGACCATGGGCAGTATCAACAGTTATAATATCTACACCAGACTCTACCAAGGCAACAACCCGATCCATTGTATCCGGTGTAACTCCAACTGCAGCACCAACACGCAACCTTCCCATATCGTCTTTACATGCATTCGGGAAGTTCATTTTCTTTTCAATGTCTTTAAACGTTATCAAACCAACCAAAATGTTGTTGTTATCCACAATTGGCAGCTTTTCTACTTTATACTCCTGAAGTATCTGCTCTGCTTCATCAAGAGTCGTTCCCTGCTTGGCTGTTACAAGATTTTCGCTGGTCATTATTTCACCCAGCTTTTTATCAACATAATGTTCGAAGCGTAAATCTCGATTGGTTACAATTCCAACCAATAAGTTATTAGCTTCAACAATCGGAATACCACCAATTTTGTGCTTTCTCATCAATGCCCGCGCGTCTTTCACAGTTGCATCTTCAGGCAGGGTCACAGGATCCACAATCATTCCACTTTCACTTCTTTTCACAAGCCTTACCTGCTCTGCCTGATCTATAATTGACATATTTTTATGCAACATCGCTATTCCGCCTTCTCGAGCGAGGGCTATGGCCATACGATATTCTGAAACCGTATCCATAGCTGCACTGAATATCGGGGTGTTGAGCTTCAAAGAAGGGGTTAACTGGACGGAGATATCTACATCTCTGGGCAGTACAATAGAATGATTGGGAACTAACAAAACATCATCGTAAGTTAGTCCTTGGCGCGTGACTTTTGAGAAGGGAGAGGAGTTATCCATGAAATAATTTTCGCTTTGTTTACATTTTGGCAAAGATAAGAAATCCTATTGAACTTCTTTACCAATTTCCACGAAAACTAACCCTCCTTTCTAAATAGAGCTCATATTTGGTGTCATAGCTTTTTTATTCTTAGTGAATCTATAGCTGTCGTTTCATCACAAATTCCGTCTAAATAGCTGTTTACCCAAAAGTCTACGCTTTCTCTTCTGCGCTGCACCCATTCAGAATTTGTACAGTATTGCCCTCTGAGTTCATCTATATATCCCTTGACATCTTCTTCGATCACCATTTTAAATTCTCCTGGCAGATCTCCCCAGCCTAAGAGTGTAAACATCTCTTCTGTTGCTCGGTATTCAGCCTCTGCCTTGTGAAAAATTGAATTCAGGACTGCATTTTGTACACTTACGTTTGATTTTTTTATTGCTGCTTGCATAGCTGTGTGTGGTTTGATTATGATTTACACACAACTTAAACGAATGGGATGACATCAATGTGTCACCCCTTTATTAAACTTTTTTATAACCCCGCTCTGGAGAATATTTCGTCAACTCTTCGGGTATGATGAGCTAAATCAAAAGCCTGCGCAATTTCACTTTCAGAGAGATTATCCCGAATGGTCTGGTCTGATTTTACGATTTCCTGAAAATCACGTTTTTCCTCCCAAGCCTTCATTGCCAAAGGCTGGACTGTGTCATAGGCATTTTCACGATTCAATCCTTTATCGATAAGCATTAGCAACAGACGTTGTGAAAATACAAGACCGTGAGTTTTCTCCATGTTCTCCAACATATTCTCAGGATAGACCATCAATTTTTCAATTACACCCGAAAAACGGTGGAGCATATAATCCAATAAGATTGTTGCATCCGGCAGAATGATACGCTCTACTGACGAATGAGAAATATCCCGTTCATGCCACAGCGGCATATTTTCATAAGCGGATATCATATAGCCACGCAGCACACGGGCGCAACCGGTAATGTTTTCTGAACTGACGGGATTTCTTTTATGCGGCATGGCCGATGACCCTTTCTGGCCTTTCCTGAAAAACTCTTCGGCTTCCCGGAGTTCAGTTCGCTGAAGATGTCGGATTTCAACTGCAATTTTTTCCAGTGTTCCTCCAATTACAGCAAGTGTGGCCATGTAGTATGCATGACGGTCTCGCTGCAGTGTTTGTGTAGAAACAGGCGCCGGAGAAATCCCCAATATTTCACACGTATACTTCTCCACCTCAGGCGGGATATGAGCAAAAGTACCGACTGCACCGGAAATTTTTCCGAATTCCACATCCTTCGCAGCTCTCTCAAACCGTTCAATATTCCGGTTCATTTCGGCATACCAAAGCGCACATTTCAACCCAAAAGTGGTAGGCTCTGCATGTACGCCGTGGGTCCGGCCCATCATAACAGTAAGTTTATGTTCGTGGGCTTTTTCTGCAAGAGCCTTTACAAAACGATCCAATCCTTCTCTGATTAGTTCATTTGCTTGTTTAAGACGATATCCGTTCGCGGTGTCAACAACATCGGTTGACGTTAAACCGTAATGAACCCATTTTTTCTCATCCCCTAAAGATTCCGAAACCGTGCGGGTAAACGCAACCACATCGTGGCGGGTCTGTTTTTCTATCTCCTTAATGCGATCAATATCAAAAGATGCTTTCTCATAGAGCTTATCTACATCTTCTGAAGGTATCTTGTCAATTTTGCTCCAGGCCCTGCATGCTGCAAGCTCCACATCTAACCACGCCTGAAATTGATTTTGTTCCGACCAGATGTCGGACATCTCCTTTCTGGAATATCGTTCAATCATAACTAATCTTTACTGTACTGGTATTTTAAGTAAGGTTCCGGGTTCAATAGTGGTATCCAGGTTAACCTGGTTTATAATGGCAATATCTTCATGCTCCATATCCATGGGCAGTTGGTCTGGAAGGTATTGTCTGAATGGTTTTCTTTGATCTGCTTCAACAATTTGAAGACGTACCGGTTCGATGTTGAGGATTGATTCGTCCGTAAGCTGATCAAACCCTGTTGTTACAAATCTGAAATCTTCTATATGTTCTTCAAATGCAGCTTCCGGGCTGTAGTTAATAAATCTGTAAATTCTATCTTGATATTCAACAGCATACACATAAACCCCGAGCAGATTACCTTCCTGTTCAATGGTACCCTCTGCCTGATGTGCTGTCCAACGGCCTGAGCTCTGCGTGTCACCTCTCTCTTTGAGAGTAAATCCTTCCTGATTTACAAACTGCGATATTGACTCATTTGCCGATGCATTTTCAGAATCAATTCGCATAATCATCACAGCCTCTCCCTCACCCTTCACTAAAACAACTTGAGAAGGTTGGTTTAAAACCCTCCACTGTTCCGGTACGGGATAAAAGAACTCCAGGTCAGGATGTACAAACCTTCCTTCAGTAACGTATCCGTTTCTTGGATTTTCTCCGAAAACCATACCATCAAGCATCTCCATATAACTGTCGGTTCCATAAATGGTCTGCTCATATCCCTTTTCACGCCATTCATTGGCTAATCTTGGAATTGTCTGCTCCCTTTCGCCGGGGTTTGGGTGGGTTGAAAGCATATTTGGGATATTCTGTCCCTCCTTTTCTGAGATTCTTCTCAAACTCGTGAAAAACTCAGATCCTTCAGCTGCTACGTAATTTTTCATAGCCGAATATTCAACACCAAGGCGATCTGATTCCCTTTCATGGTCGCGACTGTAGCTCATAAACAAAAGCTGTGCGGCCTGACTACTTAAATTCATAAGAGATTCTCCGGGCAATCCTAAAAGCTCTTGTCCCAATATTGAGCCCCCAATTACGGCTACTTGTCCAATTGTCTGAGTCAATGCCCTTTGTGAAGCATGGCGGCCTGCAACGTGTCCAATTTCGTGTCCCACTACAACAGCAAGCTGTGCTTCGTTATTCAGATGAGCCATCAAACCTCTGGTCACATAAACATAGCCTCCCGGTAGAGCAAAAGCATTTACAACCGGGCTATCCAGTACTCGAAATGTAAATTCCGTATTTTTAAATTTTTCATCAGCTTCCTCTCTCCTCATATGGCTTACTTCCAAAAGCTCTTGTCCCAGATTAACAACATATTCATCCAGTCGATCATCATCATACAAGCCATACTGCGAGACGATCTCCTGATCTACATCCTGACCAATTTGCACTTCCTGTTGCCAGGAGTAGGCGTAGGCTCTCTTGTTACCGGAGATTGGATTTTTCTGCACCACACAGGAAGAAGCAAATACAAATACAGAAAGCAGTATGATTATATGTATATGTAAACGTTTCATGATCTTCGCATTTCTTAGATTTAGAGATTGTAAACTACGGATCAATAACTATATCATCTGAGCTTTTGTTGATGGATATAAGGTTTTTTAAGTGGCTATAAATTATAAATAAAGCATAAGAATCCATCGCACAGTATCGCCTTAATAAATTGGGAATAATATCCTTCTCTTTGTTTGATAAAAGGCCGCTTTTTAAAGAAATATATGCGTTCATGGCAGATTCACCATCATCAACACTATAAAACGTATCTTGCAATTCAACGTAGGGATTATAACCCGATATATCCTCCGATATGTTTTCAAAGTCTACAATCTTGTCATAGATTTTAAACTTATTTTTCATCGGATTTTTTAAATGGCTATTTAACTGAAAAATACTGTTTAACACCTGCTTCAATCCGATACTTCCACTCATAAACCGGTTATAATACCCTTCTCTAACTGATTTACTTAAATCAAATATTCTATGATTATTGGTATTGCCGTCAATATAGAGCAGATTTTTCAAATCCCGAATTTCATTTTCATAAAGCATTGAATTCCGATTCATCTCCTGTAGCAGATACCGCAGGGCTTGCGATTCAAATGGCGAATACTGAATCAAACTTCCTTTAAAAATATCTTTGACGCTTGCGAGCTGATGTACAAAATCAACATGCGGATAGCCGCTTTCTTCACGATCGTCTAACCATTCATTATGCGTAATTTTTCCATCCTTTCGCAGCGAATGGCACGAAAATTGAAAATAAATAGGTTGATAGGCGCCCCCATTTCTATGCATGGGCAACGCATAAGTTGCTGCTTCAAAATCTATAAAATGGATTGGGTATTCCAGGTTATCGAGTGCAAGTTTTGATTCCTTTACCCAAACATCTGGCACAAACTTTCTTTTGGCTTTCAAGATCTGAAGTTCTCTTCTTTGTTGAATCGAAATAGAGTATGGATTGTTTTCTCTGATCTTATCAAAGCTATGAGTTTCTGTCTTCAGCGGATAATCTTCCTGATAGTAGATATTCTTTTCAATAAGCTCATTATTTCCATGGCCAATCAGGTCAAAAACGTGTTCATCAGGGAAGTTTTTCTTATCTCCGCAAAAATAATCAGTCCAACAATTTGAAATCCCATTTTCCTCAGGCTTTCTAAACTCACAATAGCTGCATTCCTGATGAATTTTCACTCCAAATCGATCCGTATTTTCCCACGAACCTTTATCGATGTCTTTTAAAACCTCAGATACACTTTTATTCGCGTAAAAATAGTGAGAAACAGAGTCAGGTAAGCTATTGCAAACGTAAGCTGTTGCATCAGTAGCATCCATTTTAGTAAAAAGAGACTGAAACTCTTTGCTGACTTTACTCGGCACTTCATCAGCCACAACTTCAGAAACAATCTGCATTACTCCATCAAATGAAGCATTATACCGCTTGTCCGGAAAATATAGATCAACATTTATATCAGAACTACCTACAACACATTTCAATACCTCTCTCCTGTAAGCAGCTTTTACCAAATAGGAGTTCGTTGTTCTACTGAGAACGGGAACTGATACTTTTTCGTTGTGAAGGCGTTTTTTTAACTTTCCGTGGACCTGAACAATTGTATAGCTCGTTCCCTCCTTAATCAGAATTGGAATTCTTGTAATAAAGTTTTTATTGCGGAGTACAGCCCCGCAAATGGCTACATTCTCCTCCTTTAACCATTCTGCTGTCTCTTTCTCCGCAGCTGATGTTGAGTCTGATGTAAACTTAAGATTTGAAAATTGGAAGGCTACAGCATTTCTCAATTGCAATTTATTGCGCTGCTTAAATGGCAGATAGGGAGAGCGCATGCTACTGCTTTTGCTGTAGTGATACAGTTTAAGAGGGCATGTTATAGCTTTCAGAAAAAGTGAATCATTTATCTCCTTTTCTCCAGCCATTACGATAAAATATTTACTTCAGGTGCCAACTCTATACCAAATTTCTCCTTCACCGATTCGCGTATGTTCATGGCGTGATCATAAATCTCTTCTCCTGTCGCTCCGCCGTGATTGACCAGTACTAAAGCCTGGTTTTTATAGGTGCCTACATTTCCAACTTTTTTTCCTTTCCATCCGGCCTGTTCTATCAGCCATCCTGCAGGGATTTTTATTTTTCCATTACCGGCCTCAAATGACGGAATGTTGGGATATTCAGCTTTAAGTTTTTGATAGATAGAATTATCTACAATTGGATTTTTAAAAAAACTACCGGCATTTCCGATAAGTTCAGGGTTTGGAAGCTTTGACTCTCTGATGGCAACTACGGCATCATAAACATCCTTAATTGAAGGCTCCGTAATTTCGTTGGCTTCAAAATACTCCCGAAGCGCATAATATGAATCCTCAATTTGATGAGGAGATTTTTGAAGACGCAGAGTCACCTT
>NZ_JAWLDW010000018.1:0-28736 GCF_041686455.1 Rhodohalobacter sp. | reverse complement strand
TCAATTTTGGCATCAAAAATGTAGACACCATTTTTAAATCTAGTGTAAAGCTTCTCCTGCTGATCGTCATATTCATCCCCAATATCTCCGACAATCTCCTCAAGAATATCATCAAGAGTTACAAGTCCTTCCGTACCGCCATATTCATCAACAACGATTGCGATGTGCGTTTTTTCATGTTGAAAATCTCTCAGCAAGTCATCCAGCTTTTTTGTGGCCGGGATAAACAGGGCTTTACGTGCTATTGTTTTCCAGTTAATCAATTGCTCACCTATATCCGAATTGATATATGGAAGCACATCTTTGGAGTAGATTACACCTGAAATATTATCCAGATCATTTTCAAAAAGCGGCATACGAGATAACCCCTTTTCCTGTATAAGCTGAATCACATCTTCCAAAGTGGCACTAACGGGCACAGCAACAATATTTACACGGGAAGTCATAATTTCGCGTACGGTAATATTACCAAATTCAATCACGTTTTCGATGATCTCACGCTCATCACCTTTCAAGGATCCCTCTTGCTCACTCATCTCAGCCATCGTTTTTAAATCCTGAGCCGTCATTTTATTATTGGGTTTTGGCAGAGTTTTTTCCAGACTCATTGTACTTTCAGCAATAATTTTAGACACGGGCATGAAAAGTATAAAGTGAGCATATACAAATCCTACCATTCTGCGACTCACCTTCAATGGATTGTTAATCGCAATAACTTTCGGTGTAATCTCACTCAAAATCAAAATCATAAAGGTTAGCACAATGATCTCAATTGAATAAACGATCACCTCAGAAAAACCGTAATAAGCAGCTATTTTTCCCGTGATAACAGCTGCCATAACTGAACTAACGATGTTGGCAAAAGTATTGCCAATAAGTATTGTGGCGAGAAGCCGGCGCGGCTTCTGCAGCATTTTTAAAATTCTTGAGTCTTTCGAACCGTATTCACCTCCACCCGGCCTCAGCTGATCTATTTGATTAACCAAAGAGAAAAACGCCACTTCGGAACCTGAGTAAAGAGCACTAAGCAATAGCCCGACTAGCATCAGGGTAAGCTCGATAGATATTTCAGTAAAGCTCAGATACTCCAATTGTGGCCCTGCATTAAGTAAAATCTGATTGGAAATAAATTGCATTGGATGACTGGGAGGTTCATCGATCGTATCCAAATAACAGTACTTAATTAATGATTAGTTGATATCAATAAAAACAATATGAATAAAAAAAGGTGACGATCAAAAAGATCATCACCTTTAAAGTACGAAATGTTGGATCAATTAACCTGGCCGGAATTAAAACGGAAGGTCATCATCCATATCGTCAAAAGAGTCGTCCAAATCTACTGAAGCTTTGGCCGTTTTACCTCCACTGGAATTTTGCGGAGCACCTCCTCCACTCTGATCCCCACGGCTATCTAACATCTGCATGTTAAACGCTTTTATTTCTGTGGTATATCTTTTTTGACCTTCTTTATCTTCCCAGCCGCGTGTTTCAAGTTTACCTTCAAAATAAACCAAAGAACCTTTTTTTAGATACTCCTGGCAAATCTCAGCGAGTCGATTCCAAACTACAACACGATGCCATTCAGTATTCTCCTGAAGTTCTCCGTTTCTGTCTTTGTACCTGTCGGTGGTTGCCACACTCATGTTCGCAACAGCTGCGTTGGATTGAGTATATCTCACATCGGGATCAGCTCCCAATCGTCCGATTATCATAACTTTGTTTAATGAACTCATAATTAGTCAATCATTTTTTGTTAACGTTCTATCTATAAGAACAGAATTTTTTACTTCCCTTACAGAATTTCTTTAAAAAATTTATCTCAATGCACTTTCCAGCTCTAAAGAAGCGTCACTTCCTTCATCTCTATATTTAATAATAACAGGACAATAAGCCGACAACTCCTGTCGCCGGGCCCATTCATTTTTAATTGGCCTTGAACCGGGTATCACAACCGCATTTTCCGGTATTGGTGATCCTTTACCAAGCAATTTTTCGTTCACGCAATCGTAAACGGGGACAGATTTCGACAACGTTACACCCGGAGCAATCACCGCCCCTTTTTTAACTAAAATTCCCTCAACAATTACAGATCCCGCACCTATAAAACAGTCATCCTCAATCACAACCGGACTTAGTCCCACCGGTTCCAGTACTCCACCAATTTGAACACCTGCTGAAAGATGTACATTTTTACCGATTTGAGCGCATGATCCGACAAGTGCATGACTATCAATCATGGCTCCTTCATCAACATAAGCACCAATATTTACATACGCCGGCGGCATGATAATCACGCCTTGAGCGACATATGCACCGCGACGTACTGAAGACCCGCCGGGAACCAAGCGAACTCCATCTTCTGCTTCAAACATTCGAGGCGGGATATTGTTTTTATCAACAAATCCGTCGTAAATGCCACCATAGTTGACATTATTTCCCTCTTTAAAAGCCGCCAAAATAGCTTCCTTCACTTCAATATTGGCACTCCAGGTTTCGCCATCCTTTTCAGCGGCTCTTACTGTTCCTTCTTCAAGTTGATCTAAAACTTCTTCCCAATTCATTTCAATTATTAATTTTTTGATACCAATTTACAATTTCCGCATCAGCTTGTTTTAGCTGATCCAGGTTTTTTAACTCTTTTTCAGTTAGCGGGGATCGTAGCGCAGAGTTTTCAATAATTCCTTTTTGGTGCAATAAAATCTTAACGGGAACAGGATTTGGTGCAGAGAAGAGAGCCTCATTAGCACGCTTCCAAATCGGAAATAATGGCTCCGTGTCTCCCGACAAACAGAGTTTAACATATTTGGCTGTTTCTTTTGGCCAAATGTTTGAAGAAACAGAAACCAAACCTGAGCATCCGGCTACTGCAAAATATGGCAACAGTCCGTCATCACCACTAAACATAGATGCCTTAGGCACCATTTCACTAAATTCTTGATAATCAGCTATACTGCCACTCGCCTCCTTTATCGACCAAAATTTTGAGTGACCGGATAAATCTTTGATCACTTTTGGAGTAATCTTTACACCGGTACGGGATGGAATATTGTAAATCATACATGGTTTATCAGCCACATCCATCAATTCCTGAAACCAGTTTTTCAATCCAACAGATCCGGGTTTTGTGTACAATGGTGAAACGAGCAGAAACGCATCCACTTTATCATTACAGTATTGAATCCATGCTTTCTGATTCTCAATTTGAAAACCGCCCACTCCTGCCATTACAGGTACTGAAACTTCCAGATTTGCCGAGAAATCGATAATCTCCTTTTTTTCGTCGTCATTGAGCGCAAGCCCTTCCCCAGTACTTCCAACCAGCAGAACTCCGTTTCCGGCCAACTCTTGCCTTATGATCAGCTTTTCAAGGTCGCCAAAATGAATCTCCCCCGATTGATACATCGGGGTGATAAGTGCTGTCCAAAGCGTGGTGTTGATCATAATAATTTTGAAAATGCCTGGTCAAAAATTGATGAAAACGGATATACTCCCGGCTTTATTTGAGGATTTTTTAGCAAGTACTCCGCTGTCCAAATGGCTCCTTCTGCAAAAAGTTTTCTGCTGTGAGCTTCGTGTTTCAAATAAATCGACTCATTATTGGTTTGAAGATGCAGATTATGAATTCCCTTCACATCCCCCTGTCTGTCAGACGATATTGAAGCGTCACGTCCCAGCCACTCTTGCCAGGAAAGCGCCGTGCCGCTTGGAGCATCTTTTTTATCAACATGGTGCACCTCATGGATATGGTATTCGGGGTCTTGCAAAAAAACTCCACCCTTCCCTAAAATATTCAACGCTTTTCGAATGAGGTTCATACCTAAACTAAAATTGGATCCTATTACCCATTTTGCGTTTACGTTTTTTACTTGATCGGGTAAATTTTCAGGCCATGCATAACCGGTAGTACCCCAAACGGCTGGAACTCCGGATTCCAAAACTACCTTACTCACATCTTCAGCGGCTTCGCCGGGTACAAAAATGATGGCAATATCAGTCTCCTTTAACTTTTCAGCAGTAATGTTGCTTTTTGAGTCAAAACATAGGGCTTGCTTACCTAAAAGTCCTGCTACTGCACTTCCTGTTTTGCCTGTACCAATTACGGATACTTTCATGATGTTTCCTTATATAAATCGTTCATGTAATTTTTGAACTACTTTCTCAGCGCTTTGCTGGTCTACAAGAAAGCAGAGATTATGAGAACTGGCTCCATGGCATATCAATCGCACGTTTATGCCTTCCAAAGTACTAAAAACCGGTCCGCTCAGTCCTGAGGTAGTATGCAGGTTATTCCCAATTAATGCAATCAGTGAGAGATTCTCCTCAATTTCAACTTCACAGAATGTTTTTAATTCACTTATTACACTTTTTGGCAGAAAATCTTTACCTGGGGTTCCTGCATTTGTATCCAGCGTGAGTGATACACTCACTTCACTGGTAGTTACAAGATCCACACTAATTTTGTGATTCGACAAAACCTTAAACAGACGAGCTAAAAAACCGTGCCTGTAAAGCATATCCAAGCTATGAACCGTAAGCAAGGTTTGGTTTTTTCTTAAACTGATTGCACGAATCGGTGGTTTCTCTTTCGTGTTTTTCATAATCCATGTTCCGGGGAGGTGCGGTTCCATACTTGAACCGACATACACACGGATGTTTTTTCGAATGGCCGGAACCATCGTAGCCGGGTGCAGTACTTTTGCACCAAATACAGAAAGCTCTGCAGCCTCATTGAAACTAATTTCAGTTATTGGTTTTGCCTTTTTTACAATTCTCGGATCGCTTGTATAAACAGCCGTAACGTCTGTCCAGATCTCCAGTACGTCTGCATTGACAGCTTCCGCAAAAAGAGCAGCTGAATAGTCACTTCCTCCTCTTCCAAGTGTTGTCGTAACTCCACTTTTTGTTCGCCCGATAAAACCCTGAGTTACAAAGCAACTTCCCTTCAGATGAGGAATAATTCCGGTTTCAGCATTTTTCTCAATTGATTCTATTTCAGGTTCTGCTGAACTGTGATTATGATCCGTTTGGATGATTTCACGCGCGTCCAGCCACTCCACTTTTTTACCGATTGATTCTCTCAGTACATAAGAGAATATTGTAGAAGAAATAAGTTCACCAAATGACAGTACTTCGTCACTATATTGTGAGGTTGCTGCTTTAGATGAAATAACTTTTTTTTCAAGATCATCAATCAGTTGGGCAACACGCCTTTTTGCTTCTTCCTTATACTTAAGAGAGTCACAGATTTCGTAATGCTTCTCTCTAATCTGATTCATTATCTGATGTTTATCATCCGGATTTTTGACACCAATGAGAGTTGTCAGCAGATTGGTAGTACCTGAAGTTGCACTCACCACTATGATTTTTTTATCGCTGTCCGATTTCACGATATTGGCACACCGGTTCATAGCCTCGTAATTGGCCATGCTGGTACCACCAAATTTTGCAACTTTAATCAAGTCTGGCATTTATTAACTATCATATTTTTGAAGGCGCGAATATAGCAATTTGGAGCTCATAATTCACCAGGTATATCTGATCTCTTATTTTCAAAACAATTTCAGTATTGAAATGTTCCGGCGGTTACACTTGTTAAGTTATATCAGGCAAAACTCTTCTTTTCAAAACTATAGATTTGAATAAAAGATTTTGTATTTTGATCGACTTAGAAAGATGGCGGTGTTATTTGATATCGCTCTTGGAACAAGAAGTTTAATTAAATCAACCGGGTGATAATTCATGCCAAGCGGAAAGAAAAGAAAACGATCTAAAATTGCTAAGCACAAACGGAAAAAGCGTCTACGCAAAAACCGTCACAAGAAGAAAAAGTAAGCTAATTGCTTAATGTAGAAATTATGGGCACTCATCGAAGTGCCCTTTTTTATTTTAAGCAGCTACGACGGAAACACTACTGTCCGCAATTTTTATAATTCGGTTGGCCTTATACAGTAGATGAGTCAATTTCCTGCTTACAAATTCATTCACCTCATTCAGACTCTCAAGGTCTGTCATCGTAAATTGGAAATAAGAGATCAGATTGATCGCGGTGAGATATTTACCATGTGAATCTCCGTCTATTTCGAGATGCCATCGTGTAATAATATCATCACTGATAAGAAGTTCATTTACTTCTTTACTAACTCGGTCCATCCACTCACTCGCTTTCTCAATGCGATAATTGGTGTCTCCGTTTGTTTGAATTGGCTGGCTTTTCCGTTCATCAAAATGCCAGACCAGTTCAACATCAATGGAGGGTGATATATTCACCTCGGTGAGATGTTTTTCTTTCAGCATTGGATGTTTATCCGTACCGTTCAGCTGATTTGCAAGATTTGCTTCACGGAAGCTGTCCCAATCGAAATTAATGTCGAGTTTTTTGAGATGATTAGTAGAATCTTTCAGATCAATAACGATTTCCAAACCCGCAGCATTGATCCTGGATTCTTCCCAAGTCTTGAATTTAACGACATTAATATTTCTCTTGTTCAGCAGGCTATTTATTTTATTTACTACCGATTGAAAAATAGGATATTGCATAATCGTACTCTTTCAGGTTTAGTCAACTATTTCTCTCGCTCGAATGAATAACTTTTACGCTTTAATATATCTATCAAAGGAGTTAAATCCCAAATTTACAAGACGTAAATTTGAATTTAGTTACTCCCCACACAAGGATGTTTGGGAGGGATACTTCAGCTCGGATGACAGCACAGACCGACTCATTTTTAGCTCAAACCCTTCTGAGACGGCTATTTTTGCTGATAAATTCCGCGGTGCAAAAAAATCAAATGTCACTGAATTTTTTGATCGAATAAAAGATCAGAAAATTTTAACAATTGAGTTAGCCGATCAAGACCGGATCCTTACTTTAAGATTTGATGGTGAAGCAAAACTGGTATTTCAGGTTTTTGGTAATAAGCCGAACGTATTTTTAGTTGAGGATGGTACCGTTACTGAATCTTTTAAGGGAAGTGATGAACTGCTGGGTAAACCTGAACCGACTCCCCGCCCGCCAAAAGAGAAATCCTTTCCGGATAAGGAACTCTCGGCTAAACGGACGATCCTCCATTTTTATCCGGCATTTCCACGACACTTGGTACAACCCATTATTGAGCATTACGATTTAGAGAACAAATCGATGGAGGCTGCCAAAAATACTGCGGACCTGTTAGTTGATGCCATGCTTAATCGAGCAGAGTTCAGGGTTTTACAGGATGGCAATCTTTGCCTGATCCCCGACGATTTATTGCCGCTTGAAAATATGGAAACGTTTGACAACGTAAACGACGCCATTCGGTTTGCCTACTATAGGACATCCCGGGAGCGTAGACTTTCATCTCGTATTCAAACTTTTAAACCAAAGCTTGAAGAAACCTTAAAACGGAATGAAGCAACCATTGAGCAGTTGGAAAATGCCGAAAAAGGTTTGGAACGAGCCGAGAAGTATGAAGAATACGGGCACCTTTTGATGTCTCATGCTCACGAAAAAATTGATCAGGGAACGGAGTCTATCACGGTACAAAACTTTTATGATGACAATGAGCCCGTTGAGATTCCTCTTAAGCCAAATCTCAGTATTGCAGAGAATGCCCAGCGCTACTATGATAAGTCAGCAAAAGCAGTTAGAAGTGTGGAGGAATCAAAAAACAGGCTCAAAAAACTTAAAAAAGAGACGAAAAGCTTGAAATCAATCATTCGATCATTTAATGAGATTGAAAAAATTTACGAGTTTGATGACTGGTATAAAGAGAATGAAGAAGAGTTAAAGCGACTCGGCGTACTGTCAAAGGCTAAACAGGTTACTTCGCTTCCCTATAAGAGAACTTCAATTGACGGTTATGAAGTTTGGATCGGGAAAAATGCAAAAAGTAACGACCGTCTCACCACCGATGCACATAAGGAAGATGTTTGGCTTCACGCGCGTGGTGTTTCCGGTTCGCATGTGGTTATTCGAATGAATAATCTAAAAGAGATGCCTCCAAAACATGTAATTTTAAAGGCAGCTTCAGTAGCGGCCTGGCATTCTAAAGCTAAAGGGAGCAAACTGGCGCCGGTAATTGTTACAAAACGAAAGTACGTTACAAAGCCGAAAGGTGCGGCTACAGGCGCAGTAAGAGTACAGCGTGAGGAAGTTGAAATGGTAACACCACAAAAAGATTTTAAATGATTGACAATCTGCTGACGCAACCTCTTTTCTTGTGCGGGATGATGGGATCCGGTAAGTCTACAATTGGAAAAAACCTTGCGCAGAAACTCTCTGTACCCTTTCATGATCTGGATAATCTAATTGTGAAAAAAAGCGGTAAGAGTATTCCGGAAATATTTGAAAATGAGGGGGAAGATAGGTTCAGACAAATTGAAAAGGATCTGATTATTCAGTTTGCTCAAACAGCAGAAGGAATTATTGCCCTCGGAGGTGGAACACTGCAAAACCAACCGATTACAGACCACATTAAGCTGAACGGCTGGCTCGTTTTTTTGGATTGCAAACCCAGTAC
Source organism: Rhodohalobacter sp. (assembly GCF_041686455.1). Classification (NCBI taxonomy): domain Bacteria; kingdom Pseudomonadati; phylum Balneolota; class Balneolia; order Balneolales; family Balneolaceae; genus Rhodohalobacter; species Rhodohalobacter sp. The sequence continues at coordinate 20,235 of NZ_JAWLDW010000018.1, read as the reverse complement.
TCTTTACAATCGACTAAAAGAAAGTTCAAATCGGCCTATGATTTCAAGCTTGAGTAAAGAGAGTTTAAAATTGAAAATTACGACATTACTTAATGATCGCTTGAATTTCTATGAGCAGGCCCACTTCAGCGTAGAGTGCGGCGACAAGGATGTAGACACTATTTTGGAAGAACTGATTCAAAAATTAAAATTTTATGAGCAAAGGTATACAGGTTAAAACTTCTCAACAGTCTTACCGGGCTATCGTCGGAGAAGGGATTTTTGAAGAACAGATCAAGGAAATTTCTGACTCTTTTGAAGGGGATATTAATTTTTTACTGGTTGATGAGAATGTTGAAAAATATCACTCAAATATTATTGATCACGCTTTTGAAGCTGCGGGGAAAAAATTATTCATGATGTCTGTTCCCGAGGGAGAAAAAAGTAAATCGATCTCCTTCTGGAAAACCTGTGTAGAATTCCTTCTGGAAAACGGTGTCCGCCGCAATACACCCGTTTTTGTAATGGGTGGCGGGGTTACCGGAGACGTTGGCGGCTTTGCTGCTGCCTCTGCCCTTCGCGGAGTTCCGCTCATTCATATTCCAACCACTGTTTTGGCAATGGTAGACAGTTCAATCGGAGGTAAAACCGGAGTCAATCATTCAACCGGAAAAAATTTGATCGGAGCCTTTTATCAACCTCAAAAAGTAGTTGCCGAAATCGCTTTTTTAAATTCACTGCCGCGAAATGAATGGGCAAACGGACTCAGTGAAATTTTAAAATACGGAGCCATTGAAAGAGCTGATATTTTTGATAGAGCTACGTTTTTTCTGGAAGATGAAATATCCAAAATTTCCCGTGAAAAACTTACAGACCTTATTGCGGACTGTATTCAAATTAAAGCGGATATTGTGAAAAAAGATGAATTTGAAGGGAATATTCGAGCCTATTTAAACTTCGGACACACGTTTGCTCATGCTCTTGAAAAAGCTTGCGGCTATCAATCCATCAGCCATGGAGAGGCTGTTTATCTGGGTATGTTAGCAGCTATCGATCTTTCCAACCACTTTGGAGCCAATTTAAAACCCGATAAACTTCTAAACTATCGATCATTATACAGTTACAGAGTATCTAAAGATCAGTTATCTTTAGATGATTTGATGAATCACATGAAATTCGACAAAAAACGTACCAATCAACACATACGGTTCGTTCTGCTCAAAGAGTGGCAATCACCCATTCTAAAAGAAGTGGCGACAGACACGCTTATTCATCAAGCCTGGCAAACAGCTCTACAAGAAATCTGAATTTTTACTTTTTAAACCCTCATTACTTCTTTGATTTACCGATGGATATATAACATCTGGAGATTTTTATTAATCTCTGTTTCCGTAACAGTTGGGGTTGCTCTCTCTTTACTGATAATTGTAATAGGCGTAGTACAACTGCCGCAGTCTAAAGATTATTTAAAAACTCAAATTGAAAGCACTTTTAAGGAACAGTTTGAGGGATCTCTTTCCATCAACTCGATAGAGGGATTTTTGCCGTTTCAAATCAACTTTACGCGCGGTCAATTATATACCGGCGGCGATCTTTCGCATCCGGTAATTTCGTTCGAAAATGCGAAAGTGGTTATTGACTGGTGGGATCTGCTTCAGAAAAATCTGACGATAGATTCTTTTGAAATTCTGGAACCGGCAATACAGATTTCCCGAAACGAAGAAGGTTTGAACATAGCACAAATATTCGTTCAACGGTCTTCAGAAGATATATCTGCTCTACCAAGTGAAGACTCTAACTTGGACGATGATATCAGAATTTTTGATGAAATCAATCTTTATGCTCCTCGCTTGTCTATTGTAAATGGCTCTATACTAACTACTTCTGATGTTAAACTTCCCGATAACCTTCATTTACCAGATCCACTGAATGTATCGCAGCTTAGTGCAGAGCTTCTTCTTGAAATTACAGATTCCCAACTTTTCGCTGATATCTCAAATTTTAGTGCCAAACTACCTGATACTCCCTATGAGTTTGTAAGAATAGAAGGACAGTTTTACAATGATGAACGCTTCTTTGAAGTGAATGGATTGAACATAAGCACCGCAGAAAATGAACTTGATCTTAGTTTTGAAGCACAACCCGTGTCTCTGTTCAGGCAAAATAGCTCTTTAAAAGAACAGTTTTTGGATGCGGAATACCGTACTACTATTAATACTGCAAATTTCACCAACACTTTTGTAAGGCTCTTTCTACCTCAATTTCCGAACCTTGACGAGGACTTAAGTTTTGAAACTCAAGCGGAAGGAACGGCGCAAAACTTTTTCATAGACCGTTTTCAGGCTCTTTTAGGTGAGTCTGCCGTGATTGCTACAGCCACAGTCGAGAATATGTTCTCCGACGAAATCAACTACGACGCTCAGGTTGAAAATATCGTCCTGCAGCCCGAACAGTTCCAATGGATTTCTGACAACTATTTAAATCAGTTTGACACCGAGCTCTACCAGAACGCAATTATTAGGGGTGATTTATCTGGCAATTTGCAAGAAACCGGCGGCGACCTAAATATCGAAACAGAAGCCGGATCGCTGATATTTGATTTTTTTATGAATCACACAGAAGAGTCGGGGTATGAATTACTGGCTGAACTTGATTCATTAAATATCTCACCAATTCTGAAAGACTCTCTTTTGACAACCCGACTAAACGGACAAGTTGCTCTCGCAGGTTCAGGTTTCGATAAAAATGCTGATCTTAATGCCTCCGTTGATTTTTCCGGGAGTACCATTCGCGATTTTGATTTTCAGCAAATTATTGGTGAAGCAGATTATTCTAATGAACAACTCAATTATTCAGTTCAACTCGGAGATGAGTTTGGATCGCTTCAAGCCGATGGCCGTTACCTGGAAAGTGGCGAGTATCCGGAATTTAGTGTAGAAGGTTCTGTCGAAAGTTTTAATTTTGCCACATACACCGATTACTTCCAAACTGATGAAACGGATTTTAACGCAACATTTTCCGGTTCAATCAGGGGAGACAACATCGACACAGCACACGGACAAATCAGCGTAGAAGTAGACCGTTTTATCTATGGGGCTGACACACTGCGTTCACATCAATTATACGCCGATCTCAGTCCACCAAACCAACAGCCCAGGGTTTTACGATTTACCAGTTCTTTTTTTGACGGAGAAATTGAGGGGACGATCGCGCCTACTACCATTCAGGGTTTTGCAGCATACTGGAGCAACTATCTTCAGGAGCGAATCAGAAGAGAAGTACTTTTCGACCAGGATTTTGTATTGGCTGATTTAGAGTTTGATAAAGAATCTTTTGAGTATCCGGAGCTGGATCTTTCTCTTCAACTATCTGTGAAAGACCTGAACCTTTTGAGACACTACCTGCCAGATCTTCCTGAAATACAAAGTCGGGCCAGGCTTACTGCATCCGTAAATGCTTCCGACAGTTCGCTGCTCATGTCGGGAACACTTTTTGAGGAGAATTTTCAGTCGGGTGATGTTATGGCCAGAAATTTAAATACGTCCCTCTCTGCTGAGTTTAATTATGGTGAATCGATTCGTGATTTTGGGAATCTGGATGTTCAAATTAACAGTGGCGGGATTACTGTTAACGAAATGACCTTTTTAGATAGTTATCTCAATTTTTCGATGAGGAATGATTCACTTCAGCTACAGCAACAATTTGTGCGGGACGATAATATTGAACTGCAGTCAACCTTAAACGGTGCATTGAGCCCGGGTCAATTTGAAGTTACCGTAAATGACCTCCTTATTGGAACACCCCAATATAACTGGCGTTCTGATGGAAACTCTCAGTTTATCTACACAGATGACAATAAACTTACACTAAAGGACGTGCGCCTAACAAGCGACCAGGATTTGATTGAGATAGACGGTACATTCAGCGATGCTTTCGAAGATTCCGTTGACACTCGGATTGATAATTTTGACCTGTCTAGAATTTCTGATCTGATAGGTGGACGAGTCTCTTTTTCAGGAATCCTGAACGGTGAGTTTATCACTCGCTCTTTAACACAGATACCCAGCATTCAGGGTAATGTCAATGTTGAAGAAGGAAGAATTAATGGCAGGTTAATCGGAGATGTAGATTTAAACAGTGATTATAATTCCGAAGAAAACAGATTCGACACGAACGTTCGCGTTTTCACAGACCCGGAAAAATACTCCGGTTATATTGAGTCGAATGATGGTATTGGCCAGGATCTCAGACTAAACGGATATATTAAAATTCCGGATGAACAAACCAGCACCGAAGATGATCTATTCTATTTTGATGCCGATTTACGTGAAATCGATCTCTGGATAGTTGAGTTCATTGTACCCAATATTATTGAGTCTATGCAGGGACGAGGTGAGGGTACAGGATATATATCTGGTAACCGAACGGATTTCGACTTTAATTCAGATTTTACTGTAGATGAAGCGGTAGGTACACCCTTCTTTACAAATGTCGAGTATCAGCTTGGTGGAGAAATGAATTTCAACAAGAGTGACGGTTTAAACTTCACTGAAGTTCGATTAACCGACCACCGCGGTGGAACAGGAAGGTTAACCGGTATAGTTGACCTCAACGATTTTCAACCCGGTACCACCATGGACTTAACGATAGATCTGAACAATCTGCAGTTCATGAATAACTCCTACGACCCCGATGTACCATTTTATGGAAGTATGTATGGCACGGGCCAGGCTCAGATCACCGGATCAAATACCAATCCTTTTCTAAGAACAAACGGTGCAGTTTCAATCTCGCCCGATTCCAGAATATCCGTTCCACTTCAGGAAGAGACAGAATTTGAACAGGACAGACGATTTATCCAGTTTGTAGACACATTTGACCTATCCATACTGGAAGAGAGGTTACGGAGGCAGGCAGAAGAAGATGCCGAAAACGGCTCTTCACCCGAAGAATTGACGTTCATAGAGCTCTTCACCATGGATATGCAGTTTACCACTAACAATCCAATCAACGTTCAGTTGATTTTTGACCCTGTTACTAACGAAATTCTAAATGCAAATGGTACCGGACAGGTTCGGATTCTGCTCGAAGATCAAGACGTTAGCATGTTTGGCCGGTTCAATATCCAGGGAGGAGATTATCAATTTGTTAGTGGAGATATATTTACCCGAAGGTTTACCCTGGAAGAAGGCGGTTCGATTAGTTGGCAGGGTGACTTAATAGACGCCGGCCTGGACGTAACAGCAATTTACCGTGCGCGGCCTGTTATCTCTACGCTCCTGTCATCCAATGCAGCTTCAGCCACCCCGGAAAGTGGTCAACGAATCCCAATTGAATTGGTTCTGCAGATTGGCGGAACCATTACCCAGGTTCAGAATGAATTTTTCTTCAGAGCTCCAACCGGTATAGAAGGAACTATAGACCCTACGCTGGCAACTCAGATCAATAATCTGAATCAGAATGAAGAGGAAAAATTAATACAGGCAACCAGTATACTTTTAAGCGGTAACTTTATTCCATCGAGTCAGGCACAGGGCCTGAGCCTGGGTGAAGGTTTTTCCGGAACAGCGGCTGTTGTTAATCCACTGCTTTCGAGTCAGGTTATTAATCCACTTCTGTCAAATCAGATAAATTCCCTCCTCAGAAGTGACATTACTTTCGATATAGATTTAAACCTCACCGCTTTTAATGAAGTAGATTTAGGAGTAGCTTTGCGTTTGTTCGACGATCGTGTGATTTTACGACGTGAAGGACAAATAACCGGTGAACAGAGCGATATCGGAGATTTAGGTGCTACGTACAGAATAAATCGTACCTTTTCCCTTACGGCTTTTCACAGGCAGGATCCTACACTAAGTTACACAAGTAGTGTAGAGACGCGTCAAACACAGGAAATGAATGGCGTCGGACTCGAAGCCCAGGTACAGTTTAATACCTGGCAACAATTCAAACAGCGTATATCGAACGCTTTCAGAGGTTTATTCGGTTTAAATAAAAGGGATGAGGAATCGGAAAGTTCAGAAGATGATTCCGACGATTCAATTGCAGAAAATAATTAGTTAATAAATAAGGCAGAATGAGTAAAAAAGACAGATTAAGTTCTTTAGAAAAAAGAATCATAGAAATTTTAAAATCCTACCCAGACGCATCTATTCCAATCCCATTGCTTATGGATGCTTTATCTTTACCGAAAAAAGGAGAGGAAAAAATTAAGAAAGCCGTAAACCGGCTCAAGCAGCTTGGCCATGTATTTGTTACCAAAGGAAATCTAGTACGGCTGAATGAGGCTACTGAGGATGATGATAACGTTTACACCGGAACCCTGGATGTAACCAGCCACGGTGACGGTTATGTTGTTGTTGAAGGAAGAGATCAGGACATTAAAATCTCTCAGCGTTTTATGGGTACTGCTCTGAACGGTGATACAGTGAAAGTAAAACTTACCGGCTATCATAAGAAGAGCAATAAGCCCATGGGCAAAATTGAAGATGTTGAAGAAAGAGCTGATTCTCTTCTCGTGGGTACTCTAAAGGAAGTGGCTAAAAACACCTTTTTGATTGAAACCGACCCTCAATCCTCGCGGGTCGATTTTTTCGTGGACCCTAAAGACATGAATGATGCCAAACCCGGCGATAAAGTCACCTTCCGACTAATACAGTGGGAAGATGTACGGGGATACCCGCAGGCAAAAATTCAAAAATCATTCGGTCCTGCAGGCAGCAATGAAGCGAACGTACTATCGATCCTGGCTGAAAAACAGTTCGAATCTTCCTTCCAACCCGAAGTAGAGAAATTCGCCGAAGAGATACCGGAAAAAATTCCGGAAGACGAAATTAAACGGCGACGGGACATGCGTAAGGAAGTGGTTCTGACAATTGATCCTGCCGATGCGAAAGATTTTGACGATGGCCTTAGCATAGAAATACTCGACAACGGCAACTACTACCTTGGTGTACACATTGCGGATGTCTCACACTACATGCCAAGAAGTACGGTATTGGATGACGAAGCTATTGAAAGAGGTACCAGCGTTTACCTCGTTGATCGGGTTATACCGATGCTTCCCGAATATCTTAGTAATGGTGTTTGCAGTCTTCGGCCACATGAAGATAAACTTGCGTACAGCTGCTTTATGGAAATAGCTCCAAATGGTAAGCTAATTGACTACTCCATTGAAGAGACCGTCATTCATTCCAAACAGCGATTTGTCTACGAAGAAGTACAGAAGATTTTGGATGGAAATGCCGAACACCCATTTAAAACAGAGCTCAAAACACTTGAGAAACTCGCGAATATTTTATTAGATAAGCGCTTCAAACAGGGATCCATCAAATTCGAAACTCCTGAACCAAAATTTGTGCTGGATGATGACGGCAAGCCCGTTGATGTTATAGTGAAAGAACGTATTTTTGCCCATCGATTAATTGAAGAGTGTATGCTTATGGCCAATAAAACAGTCGCACTTCATACCGATTCGTTGCGCAAAAAAGTGCGGGGTGAGAAAACTGCCAAAAGTGACCATCCATTTCTATACCGCGTTCACGGTGAACCAGATTTAGAAAAACTGAATAACATCAAGGAAACAGCAAAACCCCTAGGAATACACTTTGACCTGAAAGGTGGTATTTCTTCGAAGAAGATTAATGACCTTCTCAAACAGGTTGAGGATACTTCACTCGAAAATATTATTAACGGGTTAATGTTGCGTTCAATGGCCAAAGCCGAGTACTCCCCAAAAAATATCGGGCATTTTGGGCTTGGTTTTAAACACTATGCACACTTTACCAGTCCAATACGCCGTTATCCTGATGTGATTGTTCATCGCCTGCTGAAACGCTATAATGCGGGATCAAGTGAATACACTTACGATCAGCTGGTTGAACTTGGTGAACATTGCAGCGAGAAAGAGCGTTATGCTGTAGAAGCAGAGCGTGATTCCGTCAAACTAAAACAAGTTGAATTTCTGTCTGATAGACTTGGCGAAGATTTTGTGGGTACTATAAGCGGTGTAACGGATAATGGTCTTTACGTTCAAATAAATGATATATACTGCGAAGGCATGGTGCGCGTTAGCGATCTAAAGGACGACTTTTATGTGTTTCACCCAAAATTGCACTGTTTGGTCGGTAGGTCAAAAGGTAAAAAATTTCGTCTCGGTGATACGATTAACGTAAAAGTTGTCAAAACAGATCTTGAAAAAAGACAGATCGACCTTACCCTGAGTGGTAATTAATTTTTAATAAACTGTGCGAATATGCAGACTCGATACAAATTTTTCCTGATTTTTCTGCTCACATTATTTCTAGGTACGGCAGTAACTGAACAGCTCTTTGCTCAATATTTCTTTTTTGGGAAAAATCGGGTTCAGTATGATACGTTTGATTGGCGATTCATTGAAACCGATCATTTCGATATCTATTACTACGATTCCGGAAATTATCATTTGGCTCAATTTACAGCAGAAACTGTAGAATCTTCTCTGAAACAGTTAAATCAGGATTTTGACGATCAACTGACGGATCGCATCCCTGTCATTATATACGATTCTCACAGCGATTTCTCACAAACAAATGTGGTGCGCCTACCCGTTGATGCTCAGGGAATTGGTGGTGTAACTGATAAATTCAAAAATAGAATGACTCAGCCCTTTATGGGTGATTATGCCGATTTCAGGCGGACTTTACAGCATGAACTTCTGCATGCTTACATCAACGACGTATATTATGGTGGTAATGTACAATCCATAGTCAGCAACAATATTCAGCTCCAGTTTCCACTTTGGTTCGAGGAGGGTTTGGCCGAATATTTAGCCCTGAAGTGGGACACTCAAACCGACATGTATATTCGGGACGCAATTTTAAATGATTACCTCCCACCCATTCAACAACTCGGTGGCTTTTTTGCCTATCGGGGTGGGCAGGCATTCTGGTACTATATTGAAGATCAGTACGGAAGGCCGAAAATTACTGAAATTTTACAGCGCATTAAATCAACCCGAAACATTAGACTCTCTCTGGTACAGTCTCTCGGTCTCGAAATTGATGAACTCTCCGAGCGCTGGCAGGAATATTGGAGACAAAGATACTTCCCCGAGGTTGCCGAACGTCAATCTTTGAGCAGCGTAGCTACTCAAATCACTACCAGGTCTCGATCAGGATCATACAATACGAGCCCGGCTATTTCGCCACGCGGCGATCGCATTGCCATGATCTCAAACCGACGCGGTGTATTTGATGTTATTGTAGTAGATGGCAGTAGCGGAGAACGCATCAAAACAATAGTGAGTGGTGCGGATAACCCTATGTTTGAGGAGTTAAATATTTTAAACCCAAATCTGAGTTGGTCACCGGATGGCAGTAAAATTACTCTTTCCAGTAAATCAGATGGCTCTTACAACTTAGCTATTGTCGATTATGAAACCCTAGACAGCGAGACCATCCGGTTTCCGAGTTTGGACGGTATTAATTCTGTAGCATGGTCTCCCGATGGAAATAAAATCGCATTCGATGGCAACAGGGGGCCCTATCAGGATATTTTTGTATACAATTTACAAACCGGTGATTTCCAAACCGTCACGAACGATGTTTTTACGGACGTTGAGCCCGCTTGGGGTTCAGATTCCGAGACCATTTACTTTGTATCCAACAGAGGTGGAGTATTACAACCCAATGCAGCCAAAGCAGGTTACTCAATCATGCAGGATGATTCATTTTACGAAACCGACCTGTACAGAATTCGTTTGGGAAACAACCGGATTGAAAGACTTACAAGCACACCGAAATGGTCAGAAAGACAACCCACTCTTACCCGTGACGAACGCATGCTTTTTGTTTCCGATCAAAACGGTATTCCTAACATGTATGAGTACGATTTAAACAGCAGAACAGTTTATCCGATTACTGATTTACAATCGGGTATCATGCAAATTTCTATTTCTGATGACGGTACAAGAGTTGCTTTTAACTCACTAAATGAAGGTTTCCCTGATATTTTTATGCTTCGTTCACCATTCGATAGGCGGATGAGTAGGCAGCTGACACCCAATACTTGGGCCCAGGAAAGAGCATCAACTACTCCCGGAGAGCGTGTACCTGCTATCAGTTATGCACAGGAAATGATTCAAAAAAGATCGCAGGGAAATGTTGTTTCAACCAGAATGCTACAAGATGCACCCGTTACCGGACACGACAGAATGATTGAATCGCGCCGTGACACAAGCGATCAAGACACTACAACACAAACTGACCGAATAGATTTTAGAAATTATCAGTTTGGTGAAGAGGTCGTACAGGATACAACCATTGAGCTTCGAGACGATCCCAGTAAGTTTGATCCTACCGCAAATACAACGGAAGAAGGACTCTTCCAACCTAAGGAGTACCGTCTGAGCTTTACTCCTGATTTCAGCTATGCTGCCGGGCAAATCAGCACATATTACGGAACATCGGCCTTTGCATTTGTAACGCTGACGGATCTATTTGGGGATCACGAAATTTCATTTGGCTCAAACCTTGAATTCGACCTCAGAAATAGTGATTACACTTTCCAGTACGGATATCTGAAAAATCGAACGAATTTCTTCACATCCTTTTTTCATCAATCCCGAAACTTTCAGACATTCAGTGGAGAACTGCTTCGTTTTAGAACATTTGGAGCTTCAGTCGATTTCCAGTATCCACTAAATCGATACCAAAGAGTTGATTATGGAGTATCCGGAATCGGATTGGCAAGAGACTTCAGTTCTATATCAGGTGTTGGATCAAGAAATTTAAGCAACGAAAGAAGTTACTTCCTCTATCCGCAAGTTACCTTCACCGGAGACTATACCATACCCGGATTTATTACTCCACGGGGCGGGAACCGTTACTCTATCAGACTCTCAGCCAGCCCTCCACTTTCTTCTTCAACACCTCAGTTTGCAACACTCTTAGGTGATTACAGACAATACTTCGACCTGGGCTCGCGATACTCTATTGCGCTTCGCGGTGCCGGGGCAGTTTCTTACGGACGCGATTCACAAACCTTCTTTATGGGTGGTATGTTGGGTTGGATTAATCAGAGATGGTCGGATGCAGAAATTCCATTCGAACGTCTTGCAGATACATTTTTCACACTTCCGGCAACTCCACTTCGTGGTCACGAATTCAATACCATATTTGGTGACAAATTCAGCCTGATCAATGCAGAATTTCGCTTCCCGCTCTTTGCGGCCGTACTTCCAGGTCCCATTCCAATTCTTCCGCTCTGGAATATTACAGCCGTAGCATTTGTGGATGCAGGTGCAGCATGGGGATTTGAAGTACCCTATTCCCGTTTTGTCGATCAGAACGGTGAACCGATCGTTTACTTCGAGAATGAATCTGGTTTAGATTGGAAAGTTGGCACAAAAAGAAATGAGTTTATTAACCCTCAAACGGGTCAGTTAAGAGAAGGTGATCCTCAACAAGGTGATATTCCGGCAAGCTTTGTGGACGGTGACATTCTGATTGGTGCGGGTTTTGGATTGCGTACAATACTGTTAGGCCTTCCCTTTAGATACGACATTGGGTGGCCATACCAGAGATCCGGTTTTGGAAGCGACCCGATTCACTATTTTTCGATCGGTATCGATTTTTAAGCAATATCAGTATTCAAAAACATAAAAAAACCTCATCTGATCAATATCGGATGAGGTTTTTTAGTTTTGGACAGATTTCAATCTATTCGTTTTCCTCGCCTGAAAAAGCATTATAAACCATCAACAAATCTTCGCCTACTTCTTCCTTCGTTCGTCCTTCAATTCTGTGACGGGGAATCATTGCTTTTATCTCGCCGTCTACAAAAAATGCGAATGCCGGTGAAGAAGGAGGATATTCGCTAAAGTACTCTCTGGCTCTTGCAGTAGCTTCTTTGTCCTGCCCTGCAAACACAGTTACCAAATGATCAGGCTTATGATCTGTTTTTTCCAAAGAAAGACTTACTGCAGGCCTTGCATTACCTGCTGCACAACCACATACTGAGTTAATAACCATCAGCATGGTTCCATCGTTGTACTCCTTCATGATGCGATCAACATCTTCAGGCGTTTTTAGTTCTTCTACACCTAAATCCGTAAGTTCTTCGCGCATCCACGAAGTATCGGGACCTACTCCAAATCCAAATTGCATATCTATGTGTTTTTAAATGCTAAATTTTATTTGTCTGAATATAACGATATTTCACTACAATATTTTAAACTGCGCAAGCGATTATCTATTGTATTAATGCTTCTGTAGTTCATTTAATTCATACAACCAAAAACAATGATTCTCCGTTTTAAAAACCTTTTAATTATACTCGTTCTGCTTTTCCTGGTATCGTGCGGAAGCACCAATCAATTTAATCCCACCCAATTAAACAGTTCAATCTCTGTTGATGGTAACTTGTCTGATTGGAATACCACCCAAACCTTATTCGATGATCGAGATCAGGCAAACTACTACTCGGCTTATGATGAAGATTTTCTCTATCTATTTATTGATATCCGCGGTGCTATGAAAGACATGTCGGTCAGAAGATCCGGTTTCACGGTTTACATCAGTGATGATGAAGATAGCCGGAAAAGTGTTGGTGTAAGTTTCCCGCCGGGAACGTTCAACTTACTTCGGGAATTTCCGGGGGCTTTTAGTTCCTTTACCCGAGATAGTGATTGGATGAGTAAACCGGAAAATCAGGAGTTGATAGAGAATTTGAATGAAGAGTTGTTTGACCGGGTAATGATTATTCAGAGAACCAATAGCAATGGTGATGCTTCATATGGTTTTATCGATTCTTCACAATTGGAAGTGGATGGAATGGAAATTTCGGTTAATACAGACAGTCGCACCATCGGGATAGAAATGAAAATTCCCCGGGATGGTTCGTCTATTTACGGATTTAGCAGTGATAAAGTCTGGCTCGGTTTTGCAATTGAACCGCCTGAATTTCGTATCCAGGAAAGTTCAGATTACTCTGCAACTACAGCCGGTAACAGGGGCCAATACGGTAACCGTGAGCGACCGCGCCGTACTTCAAACGCGGATATATCCCGTAATCTGGGACAAATGGAGCGATGGCATATCATCCAATTTGATGAAGATTGAGTTTTTTTTAGTTTGATTTTATATCTAAAAAATCTGTTCAATAAAAGCGAGTTAACATGAGATCTATCTTCTCAATCTTATTACTTCCACTCTTCATTTCAGGTTGCTCACTCTTTGGCAGTGACGAAGAACCGGCTGAGATCCTGTTCACTGTTCAAAACTTTTCAGCTGATGAACTATCAATTACAACAACAGGTTCAAAATCCGGCCTGAACATTACTAAAAGTAACTTCACAGGAAACGGAGATGATAGATTACCTGGATCAACCGAAAGTTTCAGCACGGATAATGAGGGGACAATGACTGTCAACTTTTCGTTTTTAAATGAAAACAGCGAACTGTCTGAAGGAGATTTTGAAATAGAACTGAGAGAAGACTGGCAATGGAGTGTAAATTTTCAAATAGATTCTGCTGATTACAATCCCCTCGATACCTGTTTCGGATGCCAATTTTATGAAAGCTTCGAATTAAATCCCATGGTACTCAGCAATTCTGAAACTGAAGCTGATTCTTTATACGTGGTAGTAGGTGGGAATTATATCAGTGAACCGGTAATCTACTAGGTCAAATCAAAAAATTTTGATAAAAAAAAGGCGTCTGAATACAGACGCCTTTTTAATTCGTTAACTATTTCAGGAAAACTTACTTAGCATCCTGATAGTTTTTCTCAACCTGATCCCAATTTACCACATTCCAAAATGCATTCAGGTAGTCAGGTCTTCTATTCTGATAGTTCAGATAGTATGCGTGCTCCCAAACATCCACTCCAAGAATTGGAGTAAGACCATCCATATACGGACTGTCCTGATTAGCAGTAGAAGTGACAACCAGCTCACCGGAGTCGTCTACGCATAGCCAGCCCCAGCCTGATCCAAACTGAGATGCTGCAGTTGAAGAAAATTCTTCTTTAAACTTGTCAAAGCTGCCAAATTTATCATTGATAGCCTCAGCTAAATCTCCTGAAGGATTTCCGCCACCGTTAGGAGACATTACTTTCCAAAACAGGTTGTGATTCGCAAATCCGCCTCCGCTATTGATCACTGCCTGTTTTTTATCGGCGGGAACCTCGTCAATTCGTTTTAGCACTTCTTCAATATCAAGATCCGCAAACTCATGACCTTCAAGAGCTGCGTTCAATTTGTTTGTATACCCTTGGTGATGTTTTCCATGATGGATTTTCATGGTCTTCTCATCAATATGCGGTTCAAGCGCATCGTAGTCGTAAGGTAAATCAGGTAATTCGAATGACATAAATTTATTCTCTTTTTAATTTAAGGTTTCTGCTTCGTTAACGCACTTAATCACATGGCGTTATATCCTATTATACTCAGACAAAAAATTACAGACAGAAAACGTTCCAACAAAATTTAAATCTTATTTGGTATTTTGTTTGATGTTGGAGGCTTTTGATAGCTAACTTCAGTCTTATTGCAGTTTTAAATAATCGAATACTTATTATGAGTTTTGACTACGACGTAATTATTATTGGAAGTGGCCCGGCCGGTTTCTCCTGTGCCATGCAGAGCACCAAATTTGACAAGAAAGCATTGATAGTTGAAGCAGATGACAATCACCTTGGAGGTTCGTGGCTAAATAAAGGAACCGTTCCCAGTAAAGCGCTAAGAGAGGCCGCCGATCTGATTCAGGATTTCCATTCTCAGTTTGGAGACGAAAGAGGTCGAAAACCCTACGAAAAATTTAAAATGGATGATTTGCTTAGCTATAAAAAAGTAGCTTTGGAAAGCAAAAATAAAAAAGTAAAAACCGACCTTATTAAAAATGAGGTTGAAACCGCTAGAGGCTGGGGGCAAATAATTGATGAACACACGGTCAAAGTAAAAACAAGCCTGAACCAATCGGTTACCTACACAACAGAAAATATTTTAATTGCTGTAGGAAGCAGTCCCGAACCACCAAAAAATTTCGATATTGATCATAAAAACGTTCTGGACTACAACTCCATTTTAAATATAACCCATATCCCCAGAAGGTTAGTCATTGTCGGGACCGGCGTTATAAGTTTTGAATATGCCACCATTTTCTCCTCACTTGGTACCACTATTACAATTTTAAACGATACGGACGAGTTTCTATCATTTCTCGACCATGAAATCAAAGAGGATGTTTCAAAAGTATTAAAGAAGAAAGGAATTTTGATTCATTCTATGGCAACCATCAAGGAAGTTAAACGCAATCCATTGAGAACCTGCACTGAAGTTATGTTTAAAACTCAGAAGGAAGACCGCTTACAGGTCTTGGAAACAGATCAGGTTTTATACGTTGGCGATAAGTCTCCGAATACTGAAAATCTTTTTGATAAGTCACTCGACATAAAACTTGATAAAGAAGGTTACATAAACACAGATGATAACTATCGCACCGGTGTGAAAAATATCTATGCAGCCGGTGATGTAACCGGAAATCCAACTTCAGCATCTACATCATTTGTCCAGGGAAGGCTAGCCGCTTGCAGTATGTTTGATATTCCTTCTAAAGCACCATCAGGAGACATTCCTTATGGCATCTATTCAATTCCTGAAATATCATATATAGGTTTGACTGAAGAGCAGGCTGAGGAACTTGGTATTAAGGTGTCCGTTGGCAGAGCCTATTACAAAAATCTGACCTATGCCGATATCAACCACAGAACAGACGGATTACTAAAACTAGTGTTCCGCACGGACAATCTGAAGCTGCTGGGTGTTCATATTTTTGGTGATCAGGCGACGGATCTTATCCATCTTGGACAGAGTATTATGGCTAAGGGTGGAACCATAAAATACTTTATAGAACATGTACTAAACTATCCTACCTATTCGGAAGCCTACAGAATTGCCGCATTTAACGGTGTAAACAGGGTCTATAAGGCGGGTGTTAAGTACAAAAATATTTTAAAAAAATAGTCCTTACATACTTCTTAAATAAAAAAACCGCAGAAATATACTCTCTGCGGTTTTTTTAATGTCTTCTAGCTATTTATCTATACGTAATGAATAGCCATAACAAGCCCTTCTGAGTCAACGGGGGGATCCTGTGGAATTGTTTTGATTCCCTTTTCAACCGATCGCTTTGCAGCAAGTGCCAGCGCCATGGAATCAACAATATCATCCTCATCAACCTGATTTCTGCGAAACTCCTCTTTGATATCTCGAAAGAAATCATCGGCTATCTCTTCACGATCAACAATTAATCCAAGGCGATGTCTCAGACCTTTTTTTGTGTTCTTTTTCTGATAAATCATCCCACCATTCAGATTCATAAAAATCAATTCAGGGTGACTTTCCAGCACAGATTCTCTCAATTCTTGATGTTCTGAAAGAACCTGATCCAGCAATCTGATTTTGGGTGTAATATTCCAGGCCTGAACTGTTAACTTTTTTTCAGTGTACTCGTAACTCTGCATGTTGGCTTCTACGTAAGAGGGAGCATGCAGAGCCGGCCGAATTGGTGGACTGAATACGCTTGGAGCGTACTCCGCACCCAACACTTTTCTCAGCTCTCTATCACACTCACGAGTATATTCTTCATCTTCGAGTCCGATAGGCATATCAATAAATACACGGTCGAACTCGTGAAGAGATTTCAGAAAATCTTCGTTATTTTCAATTATACGGTACTCCGGATTTTCGCCGAAAGTCGTAAGTATCCACCCCGCTTTACACCCGTCAATTCCTGCTGTTTTCAAATCCTTCTGAATTAGTTATTAGCTGTTTTTCGTAATGATATATGAAGCTCTTTCAGTTGCTCTTCATCCACTTCACTCGGGCTGTTATCCATCGGGCTTTGGGCCCGCTGGTTTTTAGGAAACGCTATAACGTCCCGAAGACTTTTTGCACCGGACATCAACATCACAATTCGGTCAAGTCCCAGTGCAACTCCCCCATGAGGCGGTGCTCCATATTTAAAGGCATCCAATAAAAACCCAAATTTCTCTTCGGCCTCTTGCTCATCGATGCCTAGTAACGCAAACATACGCTGCTGAAGTTCCCGCGTGTGAATACGAATTGATCCGCCACCGATCTCATTTCCATTTAGCACTAAGTCATATGCTCTTGCCTTAACTGATTTCGGATCAGACTCGAGTTTGTCTACATCTTCTTCTTTTGGAGACGTAAATGGATGATGCAGGGCGTGGTATCGTAAATCTTCCTTCGACCACTCAACCAATGGAAAGTCTGTAACCCACAAAAACTTGGTCCGATCTTTATCAATCAAATCAAACTGATTTCCTACAATAAGTCGTAATCCGCCCATCTGCTTATACACATCCGGCGACGGACCAGCCAGAATCAGAACCAGATCTCCATCCTCTGCATTGGAAGTATTGGCTATGTTTTCCATGGTTTCATCATCCAGAAATTTACCAACACTGCAGGTAATCTCTCCTTCGTTCAGCTTCATAAAAATCATACCAGCAGCTCCGGTTTCGGATGTAACTTTATCAGTCAACCTGTCCAAGGCACCTCGCCCCATGGTTCCTTCTCCCGGTACGGTAATCGAGAGAACGCGTCCGCCCTTATCAACGGTTGATTTAAAAATCTTAAACCCGGACTCTGCAACATCATCTGAGATATCGTTAATTTTTACATCAAATCTTAAGTCCGGCTTGTCGGATCCATAGGTAGTCATCGCTTCCTCATAGGACAGACGAGGAAATGGAGTTTGTAAATACACATCCAAATGCTTCTTCCAGATCTCTGCCATCAGTTTTTCATGCTCTTGATAGATTTCTTCTTCATCCACAAAAGACATCTCCACATCCACCTGCGTAAATTCAGGCTGACGATCGGCACGTAAATCCTCATCCCGGAAACACTTCACAATCTGGAAGTAGCGGTCAAATCCCGACACCATCAGCAGTTGCTTATACGTTTGCGGACTTTGAGGAAGTGCAAAAAACTTACCCGGATTTACCCGGCTTGGTACCAGATAATCGCGAGCACCTTCCGGTGTGGATTTCATAAGTACCGGTGTCTCCACTTCAGAAAAATCACGATCGTGATAAAAGCTCCGAATCGTATGGTAGACTTTTGAACGTAGAAACAAATTCTTCTGTAGCTCTGCCCTTCTGAGATCCAGGTAGCGGTGCTTCAGACGAGTCTCTTCGTTTGTTTTTAAATCATCCTTGATTTCAAATGGTGGAGTCTCCGCTTTTGAATAAACTTTCAAGTCACTTACTTCTACTTCAATCTCTCCGGTTTTCATTTCCGGATTGATGGTTTCACTGCTCCTGTTCAGCACTACTCCTTTCACACCAATTACGTACTCAGACCTTAACTCCTCCGCCAGAGAGTGAAGTTCGTTGTTCGTCTCATCAAAAACGATTTGTGTAATACCGTATCGGTCTCTCAAGTCGATAAAAATCACTCCGCCCAAATCACGGCGTTTAGATACCCATCCGTTTAAAACCACTTCTTTTTTCTTATCATCAATTGTAAGCTCACCGCAGGTATGGGTGCGTAACCAACTCATAAAATTCTGTTTAGTGTATTTAAAATCATTTTCTATTTAAGTTTGCTAAAATAAACAATATTGTAACCATTCGCTTATACCCATTTAGAAGTTTTTCATGGAAAATATCCTCTTAACAAATCTTTTCGCCTCGTTTTTTCTCTGCGGACTCATCTGGATCGTTCAGCTTGTTCACTATCCGTTCTTTAAATACGTGTCTAGTGAAAAATTTGATGAAGCCATGGGTTTTCACAGAAAGAAGATCTCTTTGATTGTTGTTCCGGTAATGTTTGCAGAATTATTGAGCTCTTTTTGGCTTGCATTCTTTTCAAACTCATACACAAATTATCACATCACCGGCTTCGTAACTGTCCTGTTAATTTGGGGAGTTACTTTCACTATTCAGGTTCCCCTTCACGGTAAGCTCTCACAAAGTACTGATCACCAACTAGTTGACAAATTGGTTCTATCGAACTGGATTCGAACCGCACTTTGGACAACAAAAGCAACAATCGGAATTTGGTTGTTGAAACTCTATTTAACTTAGTAAGTAATGGAGCTTCATTAGCTGTAATTAGTTAGAAACGAATAATTTTTCATCTAACATACTTTACTTTTTCAAATAATAAAGTATATTCAAAGTCCTTTTCAACGCAAGTTGGCTTTGGACCATGAATAAAATCAAGGTTTTGATTGCAGAAAATTTTGACATCTACAGGCATGGTTTGAGTAGTATACTGTCTGACTCAGCATCAATCTCTGATGTGATAGAGGTGAAATCCGCAAAAGAACTAGTCAGAGAGTACAAAGCCCACCCCGCTGCAGTATGTATTATTTCATCAAACCTGGAAGGCTCCAACATTCACGATTTGATGCAGCGCCTCGAAAAAATTGAGCCTAATCCAAGAGTAGTCATTCTAACCTACTCAACGGATGTAAACCATTTGAATCAGTCTTTAAAAGCTGGTGTAAAGGGCTATTTGATGAAAAACTGTTCAGCTAAAGAGCTCCTCATAGCTGTAAATGAAGTGGCCAAAGGGGAAAAGTCGTTCAGTAAGTCTATTTCTCAAATTATGGCAGACCGGTATGCTGATGAAGCTAAAAAGCCCTCAAGCGGAAATAAATTAACAAACCGTGAAACCGAAGTTTTAAAACTGATTGTGGAGGGACATACCAGTCCTGAAATCGCAAAAATGCTTTTCATCAGTCCCAGAACTGTTGAGACCCACCGGTCGAATTTGATGAATAAGCTAAAAATAAAAAATACTGCAGCACTTGTTAGGTATGCCCTTGAAAAAACTGAAATTGGCTAATCGCAATAAGTACGTAAAAATACGTAGACAAAATTACCCTCTTCTACTTATTGCGAGATCGACTTGATAAAAGTAAGTTACTTATGCAAATGGGGTAATAGCCGTCTGTAGATGATATTTAGCAGCCTTCTTTGATCGGAGGGCTGCTAATTTTTTTTTGTGGTTACTCATCAACAGCACTAGCTTCTCTTACTAAACTCTAAAACTGCTTTTCAAATCCAAAAAAAAGCCCAACCCAAAATGTTTTGAGTTAGGCTTTATGTATCGTGGGGCGGACTTGAACCGCCGACCTCCGGGTTATGAATCCGACGCTCTAACCAGCTGAGCTACCACGACATCTAAACAATAAAAAAATCAACACTTCAACATACTACACTATGCGGGCTTGAACT
>NZ_JAWLDW010000112.1:0-8947 GCF_041686455.1 Rhodohalobacter sp. | reverse complement strand
GGGTGTGTTCCATGGATTGCTTATTATGCTTCTCTTAGAATAAACTTATTACGGAGTGTTCAAATAGTATCAAGAAGTCATGAATTAGAATTGAACAAAATCGCAGTTCATAGTTCAGTCATCGGTCATTCGCAGATCAATAACTCTGTGCAGCGGGTCGCCTGATCCGTTAATTAAGTATGATTATAATTTTACCCAGAGCTCGATTTTAGTCTTTATTAGATAGCCAATAAGAACAATACACAATATCCCGATTTTTTTACTGTACCGACTTTATCTCTTTCGATTACGAACTGAAGAATTTCAGAATCCTTTATAAATATGATTACATTCAAAAATTCATAGAGAGCGATACAATTAAGAGTTATGTAATAGATTAATATTTTAAAGGTGCGATATTTATTTAAAAAAAGAATCCAGTCCATGTTTCGCCATAAATTGACCAATTTTCTATCCTTTCATTATAACCATCTATTTGGTGAATGGTCGTTCCCCCCTAAAATGCCTCATCACACAGCACGAAAAATTATAACCCGCAATTATGAAATAGAAGTAACTGAGGCGATTCAGTCTATTCTTCAAAAAAAAGATGTATTTATCGATGTTGGAGCAAATATCGGATATTTCAGCAGACAGGCAGCAGAGCTAGTTGGAGGTGACGGCCGAGTAGTAAGTATAGAACCAGGTTTTCAAAATTTCACATCACTTATTAAAAATACAATTCATTATCCTCAGGTTATACCGTTACTTATAGCTATGGATCAGGAAAGTTTACTTGTTGACCTAAATTTAAGCACGCACTCCTCCTGTCACAGCCTAATGTCCACCGAGAACTATCTCAGCAAGAAATCTAGAACAGTACCAACTCTCACTCTCGATTTTATTTGGGACAAATATTTGGATAGAAATCCTATCAAACTAATTAAAATAGATGTTGAAGGAGCAGAAATACGTGTTTTAGAAGGAGCCGAAGATTGTTTGAAGAACGGTGCCATACAACATATCATATTGGAGTTTTGCCCTGAAATTATGCACTCAGATGAAATTGACCCAATGCAGTACTTTAATCTTCTTTCCGAATTTTTTGATTTAAAAGTTCTTGGAAGAGATTACAAACCCCAAGGCGGAGAGACTTACTTAAACGAAAAATCGTTCGTAAATTTAACAAAGCGACTGCTTTCTATCGGTAATACCGCCAATGCAAATCTAATCGGATTTTTTAAAAAATAAACGATCGCACTTCTATTTGAGGCTATACTCCCGAATTCAGCATTTTCCAATCTAACGACCAATAACCTGATCCTGTGATGAACAGAAATATACATCCTAAAAACATAGCGAAATCAATTCGGGATATGTGAGCCATCAGCCAGAATCCCTCTTCAAATAAGATTGGGAATTTACCAATCATCACCGTAAAGCTAATTGTCAATAACAGAGGAATTACAGCAATTCTTGTGAAGAGCCCTGCCATAATCATAAGTCCGCATACAATTTCTAAGAATGAAATAACGGATACCATTGCTCCGGCTGAAATAAATCCAAGATTTTGGAAAAAACCGGTCTCTTGTAATTCAGGGTAGGATAGCTTAAGAACGCCTCCGGCCAGAAAGTAGAAGCCAACCATAAATCGAATCAACAAGGTTGTTTTCTGAGGTTCAGTTGAAAGAATACCGTTTTTCATATTCAATGATTTACGTTTGTATTTAAACAACTCCTCCTAGAATATTACAGAAAAACAGGATGATTCCCGCATTAATTACAACACCTGCATCAGATATTATATTCGATATTTTAAGCTATGATGGACTTTTTTGTGAGCAGTACGACGAATCACATATGCTATCTTATGCTCGTTCAAATAAAGACGAAACACTGGAAATATTCTTCTAATAAAGAACCCGTCTTATCTGAGCTTTTTATAATGAATTTCAGGTAATGACTTGATCAGATCTGCACTCGCTTTTGGAGTAATATCCCGCTGTTGGTTTCCGAGCATCTCATAGCCAACCCGGAATTTCTTGACCGTTGCCGATCGCAGCAATGGCGGATAGAAATGCATGTGAAAATGCCACTCAGGATGCTCTTGCCTATCAGTAGGTGCCGGATGGAATCCTGCTGAATAGGGAAATGAGATCTCAAAAATATTATCGTACTTAACGGTAATCTGTTTGATAATATCGGCAAGTGCATCTCTCTCTTCATCCGTCATATCGGTAAATCGGGCAAACGGTCTCCGACTAATCACCATCGTTTCAAACGGCCAGAATGCCCAGAACGGCACCAAAACCACGAAATGGTCGTTCTGAGCTACAATTCGTTCATCCTCCTGAATTTCCAATTTTAAATAGTCGCTCAAAAGCGTTCTTCCATGTTTTGAGAAATATTCTTTCTGCTGAATCAACTCTTTTTTCGGTTCCTCGGGAATGGTCTGCTGTGCCCAGATCTGTCCGTGCGGATGCGGATTGCTGCACCCCATAATCTCCCCTTTATTCTCAAAAATCTGCACATAGTTGATGTAGTCGCGAGAACCCAACTCCTCATACTCCTTCACCCAAACATCCACCACGTTTCGAATTTGAGAATGCTCCATTTCCGGCAGCGTCAAATCGTGTCGAGGTGTGAAGCATATCACTCGGCAAATTCCCTTCTCCCCTTTGGCAATCAACAGGTCATTTTTGTTGAACTCTTCATTTGGGGTGTCGGGGAGCAGGGCACTAAAATCGTTATCAAATACAAACGTTGATTTGTACTCCTCATTCTTAGCATCCCCTGCCCGGGAGTTGCCAGGACAGAGATAGCATTTCGGATCATACTCCGGCTTCTCTTCTCCCGGTATTCTCTCTTGTTTTCCCTGCCAGGGGCGTTTGGTTCGATGCGGTGAAACCTGAACCCATTCACCGGTTAACGGATTGTATCTTCTGTGCGGATGATTGGATAGATCTAAAGCCATGGTTCTCTAATTTATTCAATTGATGATCATATTGTGGGATAGAAGATCGATTTATACTTAATCTGGCACAAAAATTTCAAACAAGAACTGCACTCAACCACCCCTATTTCCCCTCCTTACATAAGGAGGGGATTTTCTGTCCAAATTTGACCTTATTTCAAACTCCTATTTTCAGGATTCTTTTGGTGTATGTACATCTTGTTTCAAAAGGTGTGTTCCTTCTGAAATGGTTGTTACGTAAACTGAAGCTTCTTTGCCGGTTTGCTGGCGGTATTTTTCTTTCACAATGTCTGCAAACAGTTCCACAGACTCCGTTCGAACCAAGTTGATGGTGCAGCCTCCAAATCCACCGCCCATCATTCTGGAGCCGATTACTCCATCCACATTTTTGGCGATATCAACCAGAATGTCCAGTTCTTTGCAGCTTACCTCATATTCATGTTGCAATCCATCATGTGATTTGAACATCCTTTGGCCGAACGCCTGAATGTTGTCTCTTTCAAGATCATCACAGGAATCGAGTACTCTTTGATTTTCTTCAATAACAAATTTACATCGCCTGAAAACGACTTCATCCATCTCACCCCGATTTTCCTCCAGCATTTCAAGCGTGACGTCCCTAAGTTTTTTCACTTCAGGATAGGATTTCTGAATGATCGATACACCCTCCTCGCACTGAGAACGACGTACATTATACTCCGAGCCGGCCAATTCTCGTCTCACTCCCGTATCACAAAGTACGATGTTAAAATCAGGATCGCGAAATGGCACTTTTTCAAACTCCAGTGTTCTGCAATCCAGCTTCAGTGCATGAGCCTCTTTCCCATTCAAGCTGGCAAACTGATCCATAATTCCACACTGAACCCCGACAAACTCGTTTTCAGCTTTTTGGGCAATTTGAGCCATCTTCATCTTAGAAATTTCCCAGTTGTTCAATTCAGCAAGTCCATACAGTACCCCGCCTTCGAGAGCTGCCGAGGATGAAAGTCCTGCGCCGATGGGCACGTTGCCGCCAAATACGCAGTCAAATCCAACACTATTCATTCCATGTTTTCTCAGATGATCCACAACGCCCAGAATGTAATCGGGCCAACCCATACCTGATTTTTCGAGATTAGGTGATAGCTCAACACTATACTCCTCATTCATATCTACTGAAAATAGTCGAATTCGTCCTGTATCATTCAGATTCATGGCCAGCCAGATCGCCTTATCAATCGCAGCCGGGAGTACAAAACCATCATTGTAATCGGTATGCTCTCCAATAAGATTCACCCGTCCGGGGGCTTTGATAAGCACAAAATCATCCTGAAAACGATTTCTAAACTCGCTGCTTATTCTTTCAATAAAGTCTGTCATCTTAAAAGCTATCAGTAGTTATAAAATTTGTTTACCAAAACACGGCGTACAGAACCGCTACAATAATCAGAATTGCATAAGCTCCAATATTGAATGCAGGTCCGGTCTTAAACATTTCTGCTGTGGTATGTATCGCTTTCGGGTCTTCGTCGTATGGATTTGTCGTTAAGCTTACGCCCGCAATAATCACTATCGTAATAATAAGGGTGTACAACATCTGATCGAGAAATGGCATCTCAAGTGCCGGCAATTTTAAGAGCAGTGCAACCACGATTGATGATAGCACGCCATAAATTGCGCCTTTTGTAGTTGTTTTCTTCCAGAAAAGTCCCATGATAAACACGGCCAAAATTCCGGGGCTTACCAAACCGGTGTACTCCTGAATGTACTGAAACACCTGCGGGACATTGGCCAGCTGAGGTGCCATCAGTATGGCGATCAGAAGAGCAACTGCAGCCGTAATTCGTCCGGTATTTACAGTCTGCTTATCGGTTGCGTTCTTGTTGAAATATGGCCGATAGATATCCATTGTGAAGATTGTTGCGACCGAGTTGAGCATCGATGCCAGTGAAGAGACAATCGCCGCTGCCAGTGCCGCTACTACCAAGCCTTTAAAGCCCGGTGTTAAAAACACCCTGATCAGCCACGGATAGGCATTGTCATAAATAATGCTGCCATCAGGATTGGTAAATACATCCGCTACACCCGGTATGATTGTGGTTCCTTCCGGCTGTACATAAAGAACATATACGATGATTCCAGGAATGACTACAATCAGAGGAATGATCAATTTCAGAAAGCCTGCAAATATAATTCCTCGCTGAGCCTCCTTTAATGATTTGGCCGCCAGTGTTCTCTGAATGATATACTGATTAAAACCCCAGTAGTAGAGATTGGCAACCCATAAACCACCGATTAACACCCCAACTCCGGGCAAATTCGAATATTCAGGATTCGACTTATCCAGAATCATATTAAACTTATCACCCGCAACGTCATAGATATGAACCATACCGTTCAAAATTCCACCGTCGGGAGTTACATGGTTCAAAGCTGCAATAGTTGTTACCGTACCTCCGATAATTAACAGTATAACCTGCAGAACATCTGTCCAAGCCACAGCAGATAATCCGCCATAGAGAGAATAAGCAGCGGCTATAAAAGCCAGTCCAATTAAGGCTGGGATTAGCAAACTTCCGTCACCGGTTCCCATAATAGTATCGAGTGCACGGGCTCCCAGATACATCACCGTAGTCAGGTTCACAAAAACAAAAAGTGCGATCCAGAATACAGCCAGGATTGTTTTAAGGGTGGTATTAAAACGATACTCGATAAATTCCGGAATGGTAAAAAGCTCCTTCTTGATAAAGATCGGCAGAAAATATTTACCAACAATGATCAGCGTAACGGCAGCCATCCATTCATAGGATGCAATGGCAAGCCCCACCGCAAAACCTGAACCGGACATCCCGATAATCTGCTCTGCCGAAATATTAGCGGCAATCAGTGATGCACCAATAGCCCACCATGGCAGTGCCTTACTGGCTAAGAAGTAATCTTCAGCGTTTTTTTGGTATCCTTCTTTTTCGCGGGATACCCATAAACCCAGCCCCACAATGACCAGTGCATATGCCACAAAAACAATCGTATCTAATAAGGCAAATTCCATATGTTCAGTTTGTTGGTTTTAAATTTGATTTTCCGTCTTCGATTGTAATTTTCAGAGACCACTCTGCCATTTCTGAAGATTTAATCTCCAGATTTGCACCCCACTCCATCGCCTTCTTCAAACTATCCGGCCGACCGATACAAGGTTCCAGGGCAACAGTCAGATCTCTTATTGTTGACTGTTCCGGCCAGCCACCGTAACAAAGCCAGATCCCCAGATAGGGAATCTCGGCCGTATTAAACTGAAAGAGGAGAGATTCATCAGTCTGTTTCCGATAGATTCCCGCCAGTCCGGTTTGAAGTCTTTCTGAAAAAAATTTACCTGCAAACCCGGCTTCTCTTGGCTGAACAATCGATAGATCAAAGGGGAGTATCTCAGATTTCAAACCCTTCCACGACAATCGATCTCCAAATTTCCCAATTTCCTCATCCGTCATTCCATCCACCATAACCTCATTGATCTCAGACGGCAAAATCAGTTCATCCCCCGGATCCACATTCAACAGCGGGTGGGACGACCAGATAAAGGGCATGGTGGATCTGCTTAAATTCTCCACACGGTAGCGTATCTTAAGTGTTTCGCCATGAAGATTGATCCACTTTGTAAAACGGTAGTTCTGCTTTTTTCCGTAAGTGGTCAGTTTTACTCCGGGACCCGACTGTTCTACCTCCCATTGGGACGTCCAAAGCTCGCCGTGATCCGGCAGATCGATAATCTCTCCATTTAGCAAAATCGAACACGATGAAACAGTCGGGAAACAGTCGTCAAAACCGGCAGCGTAGGGTGGCTGAAATTTCTGCCCATACGCAGGGAGTTCTACATTCTGATAGTTCTCCTCTGCCTGATGAAGAAATTGCGTGCCGGACTTTCTTCGTACAATCCCGGAGATTTTACCTCCCATTTCGGGAAGTACAGTCACAATAAGCCGACTGTTCACCAACACCACTTCATGGTTTAGTGGAACCGATTCAACTTCTTTTTCTATGGACAGATTATCATTCATGAATTTGACATCTCAGTTTAGTCGGGCATCCCTTCGTTATCCAATCTTCCCAGCCGGTATTTATCAAACACGTTGATTACCGGGAGCGCATTGCCGTCATCATCAAAAAATCCACGGGAACGCAATCCGCCCATCACGGCCGGCTCCCACCACATAATCCCTTTGATCTTTTCACTGTTGATGCTGAGCATCGTTTCATTTACAGACTCCAGAAATTCCACCTGACCTTCCGGTGTTTCAGGATAAGGAGGACGAGCATTTTCGTACTCGCTGGGTCTCCAGTTATAGGCGGTTTCCACCAGCATGATATCCTTGTCAAAGTGGCGGTCAAGAGAGAGCAGATTAGCCCTGAATTCGAGCAAATTCCCATGCCACCATGGGTAATACGACAGACCGATCATGTCGTACGGAATGTTGTACGACTCAAACGTTTCGTAGAATTCACGGGCACCAACTTTATCGGCACCTTGATCGTAGTGAATCATGATGATCGGTCGCGCCTCCTGTGCCCGCCCGGCATCCACTCCGTCAATCCCTGCTTTGGTCAGTTTCGCGTAGTTGTCCCAGTTTTCCGGCAGTTTACCGGTTGGCCAGAGCATTCCGTTTCGGGTTTCATTCCCAATCTGAACCATCTCCGGCATCACGCCGGCTTCCCGAAATGCGGTGATGGTATTTTTGGTATACTCATAGACAGAATCGGCCAAAACATCCACAGAAAGTCCCTCCCATGCAGCGGGAATGGGTTGTTTACCAGGATCCGCCCAACTGTCGGCATAGTGATAGTCGAGCAGAAATTTAAATCCGTACTCCTTCGCTTCCTGAGCCAGTTCGATGGTATATTCAAGATCGTTTGGAAGCTCATCAGGAGTATGGAAAAGTCGCAAACGAATCCAGTTGTACCCGTGATCGGAAAAGATCTCCAGTCCCGGTTTTACCACTCCATCATCCATAAACTCTACACCCTGTTCCTCGGCCTGTTTCAAAAATGAGAAATCTGCTCCAATGGCATAGGTAATATCCACCTGCTGTTTAATATCCCGTGTTTCCTGCGAAAATCCAGTCTCAACAATCAGCAGGAACAGGATCATGGACAACATGCCGTGTTTTAATTTCATCAAATTCATATCTCCTCCCGGTTTCAATTTTACTTAACTATTACTTGATATTCGCCTGAACTCAATCCGTCAGAATTTGCGCGCAGCGTAATCTCTCCACTTCTCTCTCCTACTTTCAGTAATATGGTTGCAATGCCGGCTTCTGCGTTAATCGGGTTGTAGCCAACCAGTTCTGCATCTCCTTCCACCTCAAACGAAACCTCCGGATCGGCATCTGGAATCACAGTTCCGTTATCATCTACTATTGACGCATAGACAAACAGTATGTCGTTCTGGCCCGCTTCAGCCTCTCTTCCGCTTTCGTCGATACTCAGTTGAATGGCACTAGCCTCACCCGGTGTGATTCTTTCTGTTTCCACAGTCGGCTCGCCATCAATATAACCGACAGCCTTAAGTGTACCCGGTTCAAATTCATCCAATTCAAAGGTGAATGGTGGATGATTTAGGTGCGTGGAAACCCGATCGGAATCAGGTTCCCGGCGGCCCATCGATTCATCGTTTAGAAAGAGTTCTACTTCCTCGGTGTTGCTGAAAATCTTTACGGTTGTAAAATCAGGATCAGACCAGAAATTGGCAATGTAGATCATCGGCCGATTGAACTCCGCATTGGGATCCGGATTTGGCCCGCCCTGACTCTGATAAAAGTAGTTGGTAAACTTGGGCAGCCTGAAAATATCGCGAATTCCGGACGCTTCCAGATCCACATCGTAACCGCGGTTGTAGTCGTACATCACCCAGTTGGCATCGCCAAATGCCCAGCCCTGAAGGTTGCTGTTGTGCGCTTCCTGGAAATTGAGCGCCTGCTGTGCCAACCGAACCTGCCCGTCGCCCCGAAGCTGACGTGAGTT
>NZ_JAWLDW010000111.1:0-8949 GCF_041686455.1 Rhodohalobacter sp. | reverse complement strand
AGTTCGCCGGCATCCAGGATTGATTTAACCTTTTTACCTAATGGAGTTTCATTTTTAATATTTTCTCTGAAAATATTTCCTGTAGAGAGGTGAGGAATCTCAAAATGGGTTTTTATTTTTTTTGCCTGAGTACCTTTACCGGCTCCCGGAGGACCGAAAATAATAATATTCATAATACCCTATTGTGTTTATAGTTAGCTCAAAGTCTCTCTGAACAGATCAGGAAGAGCTGATTAGTAATGACGTCTTAGATGTCAAAAAAAAAGGCGATACATTAATGCATCGCCTTTTTAAGATAAGAACTACTTCTTTTTATTAGTAGCGTTTGTTGAATCTTTTTCACGGATTCTTGCTGCTTTACCTCTTCGATCACGAAGGTAGAAAAGTTTAGAACGACGGACGCGTCCTTTTTTCTTAATCTCAATTTTTGCTATAAATGGTGAGTAAAGAGGGAAAATTCTTTCTACGCCCACGCTGCCCGACATTTTACGCACGGTAAACGTTTTATTGGCACCACTTCCGCGTTCGTTAATAACAACGCCTTGGTACTGCTGAATTCGCTCTTTATCCCCTTCACGAACAAGATAGTGAACGTTTACGGTATCTCCGGCTGTAAATTCCGGTAGATCGTCGCGTACAACGGTCTGTTCTACAAGTTTCAATTTATCCATGATATTGTCCTCGTTACTGGGCTTTTAGTTTTTCTTATTAAATTTTTTGTATAAATCGGGTCGTCTCTGTTTGGTTCGTTCAATCGCCATATCGGACCGCCATTCAGCAATTTTCTTATGATCACCGGATCGTAATACGACCGGAACTTCCATGCCTTCAAACTCAGCCGGCCTGGTATAGACCGGAGGCTCCAAAAGATCATCCTGAAATGAATCTGTCAGCGCACTTTCGGCATCACCAAGTACTCCGGGTAGAAGTCGAATAACGGCATCAGTCATAACCAAGGCCGGAAGTTCTCCGCCTGAAAGTACGAAATCACCAATAGAAAATTCACCGGTAATGAGTTCGTCGCGAACCCGCTGATCGACTCCTTTATAGTGGCCGCAAAGAATGATAATGTTTTTTCTAAGTGACAGTTTATTTGCATCCTTCTGTTCAAACTTCTTCCCGTCAGCAGCTGTAAAGAGTACATCATCATATGTTCTTTCACTTTGCAGTTTACGTATACAGGAAAAAATTGGCTGTGCTGTCATCACCATTCCTGCTCCGCCTCCATATGGGGCATCATCAATTTTGTGATGTTTATCCTCAGAATATTCTCGCAGATCGTGTGTGTGAACTTCAACCAGATTATTTTCTCTGGCCCGCCCTACGATACTGTGATCGAGAGGGCTGCGAAGCAGTTCAGGAACACCTGATATGATGTCAATTCTAAGCATTAACCTTCTTCTGTTAATTGATGGAGGTTTTTGCAGTAAATTGAACCATGCTCGTGATCAACCCGATCAATATACTCATCTACCATTGGAATAAGGAGCGAACCGGATTGATACTTTATTTCAAGAATAGGGTGAGCCGGATTTTCAAAAGTATCCAGCACTTCTCCCACTTTCTGATTTTCTGAATAAACGTGGTAGCCAATCATATCAACTGAGTTAGCTTCCTGTTTATCGGTGAGGTTTTCAAGCTCTTCGTTTACTACAAAAAGAGCTTTGTCCATAGCCTTATCGGCATCATCCCGGTTAGCGATTAAATCAAATTTTACAAAGAACGTACGTTGATTTCTTTTCTTTTCAACCCGGTAAGATTCAATTCTTACGGGGATTAGATCAGATCTTTTATTTCTCATATAGTAGAGATTGATCTGATCAAAAAGTCCATCAACAAAATTTTCATTTGGCTGAAAACGAATGTTGCCATCCAATCCTCTTGGCCTGCCAAAACGGCCAATTTCGATAAACCGGTTATTCACTAAGTTACTCATAACCGGTTTAGCTAATTACTCTTCCTGCTTGCTTTCCCATGCACGTTGTACCGTAACACGGTCTTCGTCTTCAGGAACAAACCCTTTCAGATCGTCAATCGGAGTATTTTTAATATGATCAATTGCTTCGGTAGCATTCATATCTGTTGAAACCTGTGAAGGAGCTTCTTCTTTTTCTTCAGCTTTCTTCTCCTCTTTAGGAGCAGCTTCTTTTTTCTCCTCAGCTTCAGCCGGCTCTTCTTTAGATTCTTCCTTAGAAGCTTCCTCTTTAGCTTCAGCTTTTTCCTCTTCTTCAGAGTCGTCAGCTTTTGCTTCTTCTTTAGCGGGAGCTTCTTCGGTTTCCTCTGCTTTAGCTTCTTTCTTCTCTTCAGCAGGAGCTTCTTCAGATTCTTCTGCTTTAACTTCTTCTTTTTCGTCAGCTTCAGCTTTTGCAGATTCGTCAGCGGCAGTTTCCTGCTCTTCTTCTTTTACTTCATCAGCAGTCTCTTCTGTAGCTTTGGCCGACTCTTCTTCAGCGGCTTCTTTCGCTTCAGCCTCAGCTTCTGCTTTGGCAGCCTCTTCCTGAGCTTTCTTTCTTTCGAGCTCTTTAGCGGCGGCGGCAGCTTTCTCTTCAAGCTGTTTTTTGTACTCTTTCTCTTCAGCTTTCAGAATTTGCTGTTGCTTAGCTTTTCGGCTAACATCGTCATCTTTACTTTTCTCTTCGCGAGCTTGTCTCCACTCTTCAAGTGCAGCTTCAATCTCTTCGTCACTTTTACCCCATCGTATCAGGTGCATTTTATAGAGGATTCCCTCTTTTTTGAAAATGCTGCGAACGGTGTCGCTGGGCTGAGCACCGATTTTTAACCAGTGCATTACTCGTTCTTCATCATAAGTGAGTTCTTTACTTTCACTCACGTTATCAAAACGGCCAAGTTGTTCAATAATTCGGCCATCACGAGGAGAACGGCTGTCAGCTACCACGATGTGGTAAAAAGGTCGTTTCTTCCTTCCTTTTCGTTGTAAGCGTATTTTAATCAATGATGTACTCCTTTAAGGTTTTGTTTAGTATATATTCTTATTGATGTTTACCGGCGTCCAAAAGGGAGGTTTTTCAACCCTTCCATTGCGCGGCCTACTTTATTCATTTTGCTCATCGTCTTCATCATCTTCTTCATCTGCTCAAACTGTTTCATCAATTCATTGATTTCACGAACAGACGTGCCGGATCCTTTTGCAATTCTACGACGACGGGCTCCATTTAATAGTGAAGGATCATGACGCTCTTCCGGTGTCATGGAATTGATAATGGCTTCAATAGGCTTAAACGAATCTTCGTCCAAATCCTGATCCTTCATAGCTTTGTCGGCACCGGGAATCATTCCAACCAGATCGGTCAGATTTCCCATCTTTTTGATCTTCTGGATCTGATCATAAAAGTCGACCAGATCGAATTTATCAGAAGTGATCTTTTTCTGCAGTTTCTGGGCTTGCTCTTCGTCATACTCCTGTTGAGCTTTCTCAACCAGGGAAACCACATCACCCATACCCAAAATACGCTGTGCCAAACGATCGGGATAAAACGGGGAGAGAGCATCCAGTTTTTCGCCGGTACTCATAAATTTGATAGGTTTTTCAACAACAGAACGGATTGAAAGGGCAGCACCCCCTCGGGTATCGCCATCCATCTTTGTTAATACTACGCCATCAAAATTGATTGTTTCGTTAAACGCTTTGGCTGTGTTGACCGCATCCTGTCCGGTCATGGCGTCAACGACAAAAAGAATTTCATCAGGATTTACCGCCTTCTTGATTTCAGCAACCTCGTCCATCATCTTTTCATCCACATGCAGGCGGCCGGCCGTATCAATAATTACGGTATCGAGTGCGAGGCTCTTGGCCATCGATACGGCTTCTTTGGCTACTCGTACCGGATCTTTCTGGTTGATGGAATAAACCGGTACATCAATTTCTGAGGCCAGTGTTTTAAGCTGATCAATCGCTGCGGGACGATAGACATCGGCGGCAGCTAAAATTGGATTCCTGTTATTATCTTTTTTTAGATATCGAGCTAGCTTAGCTACAAATGTGGTTTTACCGGATCCTTGGAGACCAGCAATTAAGATAACGGTAGGAGGTGTGTTGGCAACAGCAAGGTCAGCTCGCTCTTCGCCGAGCATCTTCACCATCTCATCATAAACAATTTTGGTGAACTGCTGGCCGGGATTCACAGCGGTAAGAACATCGGATCCCATAACCCGTTCCTTTACATCTTCTGTAAATTTACGGGCAACTTCCAGGTTTACATCTGCATCAAGCAGGGCACGACGAATCTCGCGTACGGTCTCAGCGATGTTTACATCGGTGATCTTCGACTGCCCCTTCAAGGACTGTACGGCTGATTCTATTTTAGAAGACAAATCTTCAAACATTACACAGGCACGTTTAATTAGAATATCAATAAAAGCATCGATTGATGCAGAGTCTCAAATGATAAGGACATTCCCCTGAATTATCAACACAGAATCTGTGAATATTTCTGTTTCTGAATAAAAAGTGTGGAAATACTGAGGACAAAAGGATATGATTGGGTTTAAAACCCGTTTAAAAAGGCTTAAAAGAGGTGATTTCTCTTTTATCTTTCTTTTATACTCTCCACGTTTACGAAGCCATTTCGGGTCATGGTGTCCAGTATCAACGAAGTTGTCCACGATGTTTCCACATCAGCCGGTTGTAATTCAACATTGTTCAGACTTCGAGCCGTTAATGTAATTTTTATGTTCAATTTTGTATTGCTTGTTCCGGTATTATCTACACAAAAATAGGAGCGGTTTGTTGAATTGTCGTTTCTGCAAGCTTCAAAAATTTGATCAAACGAAAGTTCGGTAATGATCTCATTTTCCAAATTATTCAGTTTGTGTAGTTCAGATGTTTGGTACAGCTTATCTTGTGAATCGAATATATTTACAGCCATTTCGTATTCACCGGTTTGTTCTCCAGTTATAGATGTGCGTAAAGTGAATTCTTCCGTTGAAATATTAAGGAATTCAATTTTCTCAATTTCCATGAGTTTAGACAGCACTCTATGCTGCTCTTGAAGTTCTTTTCTTGTTTGATCTGCCCTGAATTCTCCGATCCAGACAAATGTAACTGTCAAAATGAATACCAAGAGAAGAAAGATGAGTGAATTTTTTGAAAGTTTATGAAGAGCCGGTTTAGTACGTGCCTTATATCCTATAGCTATAAAAAAAACTCCGGCAGCGCTCAGCATCAGTCCAAGGAAAACAATCGGTATATACCAGAAAATGAGAGAAGAGTCGGCCTGTCCCAGGGATTGAACTACGGTATATATGTAGAACCCTACAAGTAAAAGCCCGCCGGTTACAAGTAAAACACCGGCAATTATAGTTAGAACGGGAATGAAACGATTTTGTGCCATTAATATAGATAAGTAATAATCTAACTCTGATCCATAAAAATCACATAGTACCAATTAAGTACATGTGGCATATATCTTTACTTATGAATTTACGGGCTGATGCTTTGCTTTGGACAAATTACCAGACTTGCAGCTGCTGTTCAGATATCCATTTTAGCGGGCGCAGTATTTTATGTTCATGCAAGATATATATATCTGGGGACGGCTGCTTCTGAATTGGAATATAGCGTCTTGGTACTGGTGCTTCTCACTGAATTCTTTATATACGGAGGAGGTAAATGGTGTATGGATGGATATATAATTAGAAGAAATGCAAACAGACAAGCCGGATGAACTGCTAATTTTTGAGTCCTGTATCAAGTATTGTCCTTCTTGGTTTCTGTTTAATCAAAACTAAAGTTATAATTATGTACCATATAGTGGTATGTGCATGATTTCTGTTTCGCGAACATATGCATCCGGTTTAACTTAATCTGAATAAAAGGAATGTTCTCGTTATGAAAAAAATGATACAAATAGGAGTTTGTCTATTTTTCTTTGTTTTAGCTTGCGGAGCACCTGCACAGAGCCAGGACCAGGAAAAAGAGTGGTATCGCGTTGAAACGAATGAAGGCAATGTCTTTTTCGGCTACCTGATTTCCGAGGATGATCTGTCTGTGGTACTCAGTGTTGAGTCTGTAGGTGAAATAACTATTCTGAGAGAGAATATTCGAAGTATGAATCGAATAGATCCTGATCAAATAAAAAATGGACCTCACTGGTACGATAACCCTCAGGCTACGCGATACTTTTTTGCACCCAATGCACTCGGTCTTCAAAAAGGGAAGGGGTACTATCAAAATACTTGGATCTTCTTTAACAATGTGAATTATGGCATTTCTGACAACTTTTCTTTGGGAGGAGGAATTGTTCCGCTGTTTCTATTTGGTGCCAACACAACGCCAGTCTGGATTTTGCCTAAGGTTACTATTCCCGTTTCAAGTGATCGGTTTCATCTCGGGGCCGGTGCCATGTTTGGCGGATTGGTAGGAGAGGAGTCTGAAACGCTGGGTCTTTTTTACGGTGTGGGAACACTGGGAAACCGGAACAACAATATGACTGTTGGGATCGGTTACGGATATGCCGGTAGTGAAGTATCACGAACGCCTTTAATTAACATCAGCGGTATGGTACGTGTCAATCGAAGACTATTTTTGCTGACAGAGAACTATTTTATTCCCGAAGCGGAAGCAGGTGGAATTCTATCTGCCGGTTTACGCTGGACTACAGAGCAGTTTGCGGCCGACTTTGGACTTTTCCGCCCCACCGATGGAGGAGGCGATTTAATTGCTGTTCCCTGGCTTGGCGTTACCATACCTTTTGGCAGGTAAATGGTTGATTTTGTACCAATCTGAATAAATAATTCTAGTTTAAAATAAGTTAAGTAACGATCCTGTTTCTTTCAGATGAGGGGAACATCTTGAGTTGAGTGGCTTACAAGCCTTCACACATCAACTACTCGACACAATATAATGGATCAGGTTTATGAAAGTTTTAAAAACGGCACTACCCCTCTTGCTTTTTTTCACAGGAGCATGTGCTTCAATGAATCCACCCACACAGCAGCTTACCGAAACTGAAACGATGATTCGTCAGGCAGATCAAATAGGAGCCGGAGATTACGCGCCACTTGAAATACGTCAGGCCAGACAAAAATTGGAACAAGCTCGTGTTGCATACAACAATGAAGATTATGAAGAAGCGGCAAGGCTGGCTGAGCAGGCAAAAGTGGATGCCGAACTGGCACAGATTAAAACGCTTTCAGGCAAGACTCAGCTTGCTGTACGAGAACTCAGAGAGAGTATCAGACTGCTCGAAGAAGAGCTAAGTAATCGAGATGATGAAAATAAATAGCGAGAAAATATGAAGATAATGCGACGACTATTAACTATTCCAGGACTATTTTTATTGCTAACGGCCTGTAGCGGACCGCTTGCCATGACTCCAATGCTTGAAGAGGCAGAATCCGACTTCGAAACGGTATCACAAGACTCATCTGTTGTGGTTTATGCACCGGTAGCTCTTGTTGAAGCTGAAGAAGAACTGGAGCGCAGCCGCACACTCTGGGAGGCTAAGGCCGACCGAACATTGATTGATCATCATGCATACCTGGCCAAGCAAAAAACAGCGATTGCAAGAGAAACGGCAAATCTGAATAAAGCCCAGGTTGAAATTGAGGGAGCTGAACCTGAACGGCAGCGGGTGCTTATTGA
Organism: Rhodohalobacter sp.; assembly: GCF_041686455.1. Lineage (NCBI taxonomy): Bacteria > Pseudomonadati > Balneolota > Balneolia > Balneolales > Balneolaceae > Rhodohalobacter > Rhodohalobacter sp. The sequence goes on along the minus strand of NZ_JAWLDW010000111.1, from coordinate 1,346 downwards.
TATTAGAAGAGATCAGGCTCAACGTGCTGAAATGCGCGCAGAGCAAGCCCTTGAAGAAGCTCGAAGTGAACGAGCAGAAGCTGAACGAGCAAGGGAAAGAGCTGAAGAACTTGCTGCAAGAGTTAATGAACTGGAAGCCCAGCAAACTGAACGGGGGCTTGTACTCACACTGGGTGATGTACTGTTTGATTTTGACCGAGCAGAACTTCAGGCCGGCGGACAGCGAGCCGTTGCCGAACTTGCCCGCTTTCTGGATGAGTATCCCGAACGAAATGTAATGATTGAGGGATTCACCGACATTGTCGGTTCGGAAGAGTATAATCAAAACCTCTCCTTGAGAAGAGCAAATTCGGTACAGCGCGCATTGATTAATCGGGGGATTTCATCTAACAGGATTGGAACTGTCGGTTATGGAGTACGCTATCCGGTAGCAACCAATCAAACAGAATCGGGACGCCAACAAAATCGCAGGGTGGAAGTCATTATTTCGGATCAATCCGGTTCTATACCCGAAAGAAGAAACTAATTTATATCATCTCTTTATAGAATGTACGCCGTCTCATTTCTGTGAAAGTTGAGGGCACTTCACTTTGTCATATTATCAAAATGAAGAAACCCACAATCAGTGAGGTTTCAAGATTGCATCTCTTTTTATATTTCGATGTGAGGGGCGAAGTAGTTATTTTCATCAAAATAACAGCAATCAACCTATAAATTAGTAGAACAGATATGTCTCAGGAAAAAGGATATGGATTATTAAAAGGTAAAAAGGGGATTATTTTCGGTGCTTTGGATGAGAGAAGTATTGCCTGGAGAATTGCCCTGGCCTGTAAGCGTGAAGGAGCTGATTTTGTATTGAGTAATGCCCCTGTTGCTCTCCGTTTGGGAACATTAGATGCGTTAAGCGAAGAGACCAACGCTAAGATTATTCCATGTGATGTGAGCAGTGAAGAGGACGTTGAAAAATTGATGAAAGAGACGAAAAAAGAGCTGGGCGGTGTAGATTTCATTCTTCACGCGATTGGCATGTCTCCAAATGTTCGAAAGAAGACAGAGTATAGAGACTTGAACTATCAGTGGCTGAATCAAACATTGGATATTTCAGCAATTTCACTTCATAAAGTTCTCAACTATGCAGAAAAAACAGATGTAATTAATGACGGCGCCAGCGTAATTGCACTGTCCTATATTGGGGCTCAAAGAATTTTCTCGAAGTATTCCGATATGAATGACGCTAAAGCACTGCTCGAAAGCATCGCGCGTAATTATGGAAGCCGACTGGCCGATCGAGGCATCCGTGTGAATACAGTCTCGCAGGCTCCGACAAAAACGTCTGCCGGTTCCGG